>DATCES010000062.1:0-6182 GCA_036509935.1 Mucilaginibacter sp. | reverse complement strand
TGTCGAAGTTTTAAAATCATGTATTGCAGCAAACCGTCAAACACACGTACTGATTACTATTACAGGCCTGGGAGGAAAATGGATGAACGTAAAAGCAGGGGACGTAATTAAATACAGCGGATCGGGAAGCCTGATGGTTTTTGAAGATGCCGCACTTGAAACACAATTGCACGGAAAAATAATGCGTCAAATTGAAAATCGCAAATCCGCCCCGTTGCAAATTAAATTGGCTGACGAAGGAAAATTAGCTGTATTTGTTGAAATACTGCTGCCCGAAGTTCATTTGGTTTTAATGGGGCACCAGTATGATATATACCCGCTTGCAAGGCTTACAAAAGACATAGGCTGGCGTGTAACCATGGTTTCAAATCCATTGAAAGTAAACGCAAATATTTCGGGTACGGTTGATGCGATTTTGGGGTACCACCAATTTAATGATATAATAATTGATAGGTACACGGCAATCGTTTTAATGTCGCACGATTATAAAACTGATAAAATAAATTTGCCAAAAGCCCTGAAAACTGATGCCTTGTATATAGGTATGCTGGGGCCTAGGGAGCGGTCAGAAAAAATATTCAATGAGCTGACGGACGAGGGCACCCCGATAAATGAAGCAGATATGGAACGTATTTATGCCCCGGCAGGCTTGGATATCGGCGCTTTAAGCCCCGAAGAAATAGCATTATCAATAATCGCGGAAATAAAAGCAGTTTTTTCGAAACGGGAGGGCGGATTTTTAAGGCTCAGGCAAACTGCTATACACGAAAGAAATTAATTAAATTTGAAACGGCAGAAATGGATACTTCAATAAAAAATATTTTAAAAAATAACCACGATGTAAAAGTTAACGGCAGTTTATGGCTTGAATCTGCCAACGGGCATTTTTTCGGCCCTGGGCCGGTGGAGTTACTGGAACGCATTGCTGATACAGGTTCAATAAATATGGCGGCAAAGGCAATGAATATGTCGTATAAAAAAGCCTGGGCATTGGTTAACGCGTTAAATGCGCAAACTTCATCGCCGGTTGTAATACCCCAGGCCGGCGGCAAAAAAGGCGGCGGATCAACCCTCACCGGCGAGGCATTGGAACTGATAAGATATCATCGCCTTTTAAGGCAAAGATTTGCAGACTTTTTAGAAAGTGAAACCCGGCAGTTGAAAGAATAAAAAACACCTGTGTTATTTTTTTGCCCATCGTTATATCTTTTAAAATATAACGATATATTTGCTGCGTATAAAAACCGTTAAGGGTATTTTATACAACTAACTTATTTAAAACCAGGTAAAATTTTCAAGGCTTATCCTAAATCACAATTATGAACAGACATTTACACACTAATAAGAAAAGAGTTAGAAGCAGTATCGCGTGGCAAAGCATTTTAACGGTAACTATCATCGCTTTTTTATTGGCCCCCGGAAACGCCTTTGCTCAAAAATTGCAGGCCGCATCACCTGATACTGCAAAAACTGCGGCGAAACCAAGCTACCCGAAAGTGGTCGGTTATTTAAGTTTTATCCTTCCCCTTGTTTCTGTCAGCAATACAACAACGTACGATTTTTCAAAAGGCACAAGCAGTATTGGTTTCCCGATAGGTATAAATGTGCTTTACAGCGACAGGTTTGGTTTCAGTTATGAATTTACGCCAACGATAAAAGCCTCGGGCGGAACCAGTAAGATGAGCAACTTGTTATTTGATCCAGGGCCTATGTTCCGCTTTGAATGCGGGTTTACGTTTATTTCCCGGCTTGCGTTTGAAACTTCGGGGCGGTACGGATTCACGCCGGTATTTAACCAGGTATATCTCCGCACAAAAGATGTAAATTATTTTGTCGCAATGTCGCTGCCAACAAGGTTTGGCAACAGTGCAGCTGCTTCAATAGGCTTGAATTTACAGATCGGGTTTACTTTTAATTAAAAACCTTGATTTAATCAGTTTGCAAATCATAAACCCAATGCATGGTTTCCTTTAAATTATCGTATATTTTCTTAAATATCAAAAACGCATTTGAATATGTTTGATGGTTAATCATATCAGGAATAATGATTAATTCCCTGCCGGCAGATTGCTGCGTTGCGGGTAGCGTTAAATTTAGCGCGCCCATCGCCAAAAATACAGCGCCAATAGCCGAAGCATCCTCCTGCTGAACGATGGACAAGGTTTTCCCCGTGACATCTGAAAGCATTTGCGTCCACACGGACGACGTAATAAAGCCCCCGCTTATATTCAACTGCTCAATCGGGGCCGATGACTGCTCAACTGTTTGCAGTACATTGTTCAGCGCAAAACAAATGCCTTCTAAACCCGCCCTTAAAAAATGCGCTTGGGTATGCCCGGGTTTAATATTAAAATACACGCCACAGCTTTTAGTATCCCATAACGGCGCCCTTTCGCCATACAAATAGGGTAAAAATATCAACCCTTCACTGCCGGCAGTAATTGTTGCGATCTCAGCAAATACCCTTTCATAGTCGGCAGGATTGGGTAAGTTTTTATTAATAAAAATTTTTATCAGCCAGTTTAATATATTGCCGCCATTGTTTATGGCGCCGCCGCAAACAAATGTTTCTTTGTAAAGCAAGTAATTAAATATCATCGCTTCATAATTATATACCGGCCTGGGGCTTGTTATTCGTACAGCCCCGCTGGTGCCAACAGTTAACGAGGCAATACCAGGCCCGCTAACAAAGCTGCCCAGGTTTGCGCAACAACCATCGCTTGCACCAATTATAATTGAGGTATCAGCATTAAGCTTTAACGATGCTGAAAGCGCTGCATCCATATCGTTGCGTTTATACGTGGTATTAACAGGTTCCGAAAGTTTATCCGGCATTATCCCTGCCAAAATGCAAGCTTCATTATTCCATTTAAGTTGTTTAATGTCAAATAAACCGGTTGCAGAGGCTATGGCATAATCAATTTGAAATTCATTAAACAACCGGTACCATATAAACTCTTTTATGGAGATAAATTTATGTGTTGCTGCAAAAAGCCCTTGTTCGTTTTCACGGAGCCAGATAAGTTTACATAAAGGCGACATGGCATGTATAGGCGTGCCTGATGTTTTATAAATGCCGAGACCGGCTTTGGAATCCCTGAGCTTTTGTGCAATTTTTTCGGCCCGGGCATCGGCCCAGGTCATCATGCCGGCAAGGGGCTTCCCGTTTTGGTCAACGCAAATAACGCTGTGCATGACGCTGCTCAGGCTAATTGCAACAGGGGCTTCACCCGTTTGTTTTACAATATCGCATATACAATTGAAAAAGGCCCCTAAAATTAGTTCGGGATCCTGCTCGCTATACCCCGGCTGCGGGATGTTAACCGGGTAATAATGCCGGGAAGTACCCAAAGTATCCCCGTTAAAATTAACAGCCACCGCTTTGGTACTCCCGGTACCTATATCAATCCCCAATAAGTATGGTTGCATTAATTGTATTTTAATAAAGGACGAATTTAGTGGTTTACAGGCACTAATTTGGGTGTGTGAAAGGAATAAATGATGTTATGAAATTGATCAGTCATGGTGGAACTATTATAGAAACAATTTTTGGCATGAAATGGTTATGCTATTAGCACATTTTCAATTCAATAAACACTTATTGGTATCGGCATGAAAAAAATAGATAAAACAAACCACGACCCTCTGAAGGAACACCCCAAAAACGCTGATAATAACCATGGTGAACTTAAAACAGACTACCCGTTAAGTGAAAAAGATGAAATAAAACAGGCTGAAGAAAAAATGAGAAAAGCTGTGAAAAAGCCGGGTTAAATTGTGGTGAAGACACAAAAGCTGAATACTAAGTTGTCTGTAATTTTGTCAAATATGTTTTTAGTGTGTTTAACTTATTCACAGATTCATTAGCTTCTGCAATAGAAATATCATAATCATAGTACCGGGCTGTCCAGCATAAATCTTTTAACCAATTATATGCTGACCCTGCTTTGGAATGAATGTTACTATAAACAAGCCGTTTACGGGCATCATGTTTATTATCCCTTAAAGATTTAAAAACACCATAATATACATCGAAATCCGGGTACTCAGTGGGCCCTATCGAAAATGGAAATAATTGATATTCGCTAAAATGAAGGGCGCTGTAAAAAGCGGTGGTTACTACCCAATCAAAATAAACTTTTTCATCATTAAGTTTATTACATAATGCTTCATTATGTTTCGCATGTGCTAAACTCATTATTAATTAGCCGTTTTTGATGAAACTTGTATTTCAAATTTCAATTTATAACCATCATAAAATAACCTTTCTTCGTTGATTGGCTTGCTTCCATTGATAAATCTAATGTTTAAATTAAATCCTGGGCTATTGGATTTAGTTTCTATCTGATTGGCTTTTATATAAAATCGTTCAAAATTTTCAGATAAATAATCTTCTTGCGGAACTGCTATTACAACATCAAAAATCTCTAACCCTTCTGATTTGATCCATCCCCTTTGGGTAATTACACCCTCAGTTATCAAATCAGTTATCAAATTATTAACTGTTTTAATTGTATAATCCCTGTTTTTAAAAAATTGATTTTTAGCATCCGATTCTAACTCGATCATTTTGTCTTTCATCCCCTTTTTGTTTTCCCTGCTCATAAGCATGAATGACATAATTAGCAGAGAACGTCTGTGAAGATGTTTCTTTTAAAAACATTGACTCTGAAATATACGATGAAGATGCAGCGGTGGGTATTGACATAAATACTGGCAACTCTAATAATAATGTAGAGAAATTAAATATTAAGACGGACAAATATAAACAAATGTTTATTTGAATTATCAAAATGGGAAATAACTGTCATTAAAATGATCTTTTCATGTCACTGTTACCAGTACGGGAAATAGGCCGTTTTATACAAAGGAATTACCCTGTGTAGAACTTGATAACACGCAGGTACAAGCTTAATAAATACTTTGTTTAATTAATTTCTTTTCTGCATCCAAACCTTTGAGACCATCATGATTTCTGTGTTTTACATTCAAATGCCAATAAGTAGGGTGAGTAATTATAACAAGATTTGTTTTATAATTAAGCAATCCTACAAATTCAATTTCATTAAAAAATGCCAATTTCTTATCATCTAATATTTTAAATGATTTGATTTTAGTCAATTTTGACAATTTCGGGGACAATGAACTTAAGAAATCTAATATATTTAATCCCAATGCGATAATAAGTTTTGGTTTTTGTATAGCAATTTGTTTTATCAATAAGTCTTTACAATCTGTCAGGTAATCAGGATATTTATAGGCAATTGTTCGTCCTAATGCGCTTTCACCAGACACTCGGACACCCATGATGCAATTTGTAAAAAAGCATTGTTTTTGATCGATGTCAAACAGTACAAGCATTTTGTTGAGATTACCCCAAGTTAAAGATTGCTGATTTTCACACCCTCTTTTAATAGAGTTTTCATAATCTCTTTTAGCACCGAAATCATGTCCTAAAATCATTATTGATTTGTTTGATAATGTTTGGTCATCAGGTTCGAATAATCCTCTTGCGCCAGGGAAAAATCCCTTTCCTGAAATTCCACAATCTGCTTTTTCTAATTCAAAAGGATATGAATCGACTTTGTTTAATTCATATCTTAATATTTCAATCTCTGTCATAGTTTTTATTCCCCATCAACAAATAAATTCAAATTTATTCCAGATCCAGCGTTACAGCCGATTTTGCAGGCACAACCACTACCAAATTATCCCCATCCTTCCTGGCGCCGGTAAAATTCGCAGGGCGCAATTTATCAGGTTGTTGAAACGTGTTTATGTCGGTAATATTAGCGGAAGTAAGTATTTGCCCGGTCACAGTTTTCCATTGAATGTCCTTCAAACCGGCGCTAATGGTAATGTTGTTATGCAAATCGAGGTTAACGAATGAGATATGCACTTTGCCCGAAGCATCCTGCGAAGCGGAAACATTTATTGCAGGTATCTTTTTGCCGTCAACCACATAATCAGGCGATGTTAATTGTATAGGCAAGTACTTAGCATCCTGGTGAACTTTGTACATATCAAAAATATAGTAAGTAGGGGTCAGCAGCATTTTGTCCTTATCGGTAAGTATCAGCGATTGCAATACGTTAATAGTTTGTGCCAACCCCGCACTGCGCACCCTGTCGCAATGGTTGTTGAATATGTTAAGGTTTGTTGCCGCTATCAGGGCATCCCGC
>DATCES010000061.1:0-8275 GCA_036509935.1 Mucilaginibacter sp. | reverse complement strand
CCAAACTTCAATTTTTGTAATATTAACGCTTGAGCTGATGATGGGTATATTTGCGAGCGCTTTATTGTAATTATCGCGGAAAAACTGTGATAAAAAGAAATGCTTGT
This sequence comes from Mucilaginibacter sp., assembly GCA_036509935.1. Classification (GTDB taxonomy): domain Bacteria; phylum Bacteroidota; class Bacteroidia; order Sphingobacteriales; family Sphingobacteriaceae; genus Mucilaginibacter. The sequence goes on along the minus strand of DATCES010000061.1, from coordinate 8,168 downwards.
TCGCATCGTAATTGGTCGCTGTTAATTTAAATGACCCTTGCTGGGAACCATTGGCAATGGTAATTGTTTGCGATTGTGAGCGTTGCTGCGCAAAAATAGTGGTTATGCCAAGATTGCCAAACTTCAATTTCGTTTTTACGCCAAATAACGCCTGGCTGCCGGTTATCAGGGTGGTAGGCAAAGTCATGCTTACCGTGCCAAGCTCAATTTTTTGGATGATCTCATCAGGATGGCCGGTATAGTCAACTTTTATCTGATTTTCAAACTGAAACTGGGCATCGGTATTGTAGTTAGTTGTAATTTTTAATTTATCGCCGATTGTGCCTGTTACGTTTAATTGTATCTTTTCATTAAAATTAAAATTAAACTGATTTCGTTGAACGGTGTTAAAAAGCGGGTTTTGATTTTGGTTCAATTGCCCCGACACTATTGCTTCGGCCGAGCCCTGGGGCCTGATATCAATATTAGGGCCGCCGAATATTTGTTCAAAAGCCTGGCTGCGTATTTTTATCCGGGGTATAAAGCCGGGTTGCTGCGATTGGTAGGCGTAATCATCAGAGAGCTGTTTAAAGTTGTTACGCTCATTTTCCCTCAGTATCAATGCTAAATAATCAGAAAAAGTAAGGTATTGCGGAGGCCGGTATAATAAATTACCAACACGCTCATAAAGTACATACATGTTGGTAATGGGGTCATATTCAATAGTACGCACCAGGTTAGGCGGGCCGGTATCAAATATACCCTCCCTTAAACGGAAATTATTAGATTCCGGAATAGTTACAGGAATAGTAACTTTAAGTGAGTCTTTTTTTACCCCGGATGGCTGTTGTTGGGCAAAAACACTCCCTAAGCCGCAAAATGCAGAAAGCAATAAAAAAAATACAAGTTCCCGTGTAAAATTCCTAATCAAGTGCCAGCAAAAAATTGTTCGTAATTATAAGCTTTTTAATGCAGATTTTATAAGCTGTTCAACGGTTAAATCGCCATTATTTTTATTTATTTCCTGTTCAATCGCCTTTTCTGCTGCGCTGCGTGCAAAGCCCAGCATAACCAAAGCAGCAAGGGCTTCGTCCTTAGCCGTTTTATTTAATGGGGTGGGGCCCAAGGTATCGGGGCCCTCTTTACGGAGTTTGTCCTGCAGCTCCAAAATTATACGCTGCGCTGATTTGGGGCCAATCCCTTTTATGCGTTGTATCAACGAAACATTTCCCGAAATGATCGCATTCTGTATCTCTTCGGGGGTAATGGATGAAAGCATCATGCGGCCCGTATTGGGCCCTATGCCGGATATGGAAATCAGGTGTAAAAACAGGCGGCGTTCCCCTTCATCGGCAAAACCATATAAGGTGTGCGCATCTTCTTTTACATGCAGCCAGGTAAATAATTTGCACCGTTCGGCACTGCCAAGCCGCGAATAAGTATTTAATGAAATATTGATGTGGTAGCCTACTCCCCCCACATCAATCACCACGAAAGCGGCGCTTTTAAAAACTAATTTACCATCGATATAAGCGTACATATTTTTTTATTTAGGTGAACGGTAAAAGGCGAAAGGTGAAAGGTTTTTAATTGTTGCTGGTAAATTTTTTGTAAAAACCGCAATTCTATTCTGACAAAAACAGCTTGGCCGAATACTTTCCAATCCTGTTCACCTTTCAGCATTTACACATTCTGATTTTTTATCTACTTTACGTTTTTTATCCTATCTTTCGCACTCATGTTCTTCCTTTCACCTTTCACCTTTCACCTTTCACCTTTCACCTTTCACCTTTCACCTTTCACCTTTCACCCTTCACCCTTCACCTTTCACCCTTCACCTTTCACCTTTCACACTTCACCTTTCACCTGGGCATCAACAACTGCTATGGTTATCATATTTACTATTTCCCTTACCGAGCTGCCTAATTGCAATACGTGCACAGGCTTGTTTAACCCAAGCAAAATAGGGCCAACAGCTTCGGCCCCGCCCATTTCCTGCAACAATTTATAGGCAATGTTGCCCGATTCGAGATTTGGAAAAATAAGGGTATTTGCAGGCTTTCCTATCAACGTAGAGAATGGGAAATTATCAGCAAGCAAATTGGAATTCAAAGCAAAATTTGCTTGCATATCACCGTCAATTACCATATCGGGGTACTTTTCGTGAAGTATGCGTACAGCTTCCCTTGTTTTCTCAGGTATTATACCTTCATTTGACCCAAAGTTTGAATACGACAGTATGGCAACACGCGGGTTTACATTGAACTGCCTTACCGAGTGCTCTATCAAAACCGTTATATCAACCAGGTCCTGAACTGTTGGATTAACATTAACCGTAGTGTCGCCAAAAAACACGGGGCCTTTTTTAGTAATCATCATATACATGCCCGCAACCCTGCTTACCCCCGGTTCGGTGCCAATAATTTGCAGGGCCGGTTTTATGGTGGTTACATAATCTTTGGTTAAGCCCGAAATCAGCGCATCGGCCTCGCCAAACTGTACCATGCACGCGCCGTAATAATTACGGTTGCTCAATAATTTCCGCGACTCAAATAAAGTAATCCCTCTTCGCTGCCGCTTATTATACAAATAATCTGCATATTCATCTATGTGTTCACAAGGTTCTTTTGGATCAATAATGCGCACATCGCCCAGGTCAATGTCATAGTCCCTCATTATTTGCTTTATCTTGTCAATATTGCCAAGCAAAACCGGCGTGGCTATACCCTCCTCTTTAACAATCTGGGCTGCCCTTAAAATTTTATAGGTATCGGCTTCGGCAAAAACTATCCGTTTAGGGTTTTGCTTTGCTTTATTGGTAAGGTTGCGCAATAGTTTGTCATTTGTACCAACCCTTACCCTAAGTTCTTCCGAGTAGGCATCCCAGTCTGTTATTATTTTACGTGCAACGCCCGAGTCGATGGCGGCCCTGGCAACAGCTGATGAAACCTCGGTGATCAGGCGGGGGTCCATAGGCTTTGGGATTATATAATCCCTGCCAAATTTAAGGTTAGTGGTATTATAAGCGAGGTTAACCGCTTCGGGAATTGGCTTTTTAGCCATGCCGGCTATCGCTTTAACAGCGGCAATTTTCATTGGTTCGTTAATGGCGGTGGCCCGTACATCCAGCGCCCCCCTGAAAATATACGGGAAGCCCAATACATTGTTCACCTGGTTTGGAAAATCAGACCGGCCGGTAGCCATAATAATATCTTTGCGCGTATTTATAGCCAGGTCGTAAGCAATTTCCGGATCGGGGTTAGCCATCGCAAAAACAACAGGGTTTTTTGCCATCACGCACAGCATGTCCTGGGTAACAACATTCCCGGCCGAAAGGCCCACAAACACATCGCAATTTTTCATCGCTTCCAACAGTGTGCCCGCATCTTTACGGGTGGTGGCAAATGCCATCCTTATATCATCAAGATCAGTACGCTGAGGGGTTATTGCCCCGTTAATATCAAACATTACCAGGTTCTCTTTTTTTACGCCCAGGGCCAGGTACATTTTTGAACATGATACAGCGGCGGCGCCCGCGCCATTAACCACCATTTTTATCTTGTCCAGCTTTTTCCCTTGTATCTCGCAGGCATTTATCAAGGCAGCACCTGATATGATGGCAGTACCGTGCTGGTCATCGTGCATTACCGGAATTTTCATTTCGGCCTTTAACCTGCGCTCAATTTCAAAGCAGGTGGGGGCCGATATATCTTCGAGGTTGATGCCGCCAAATGTAGGCTCAAGCGCCCTTACAATATTTACAAACTCATCAACTGTATTTGCATTAATTTCCAGGTCAAAAACATCAATATCGGCATAAATTTTAAAAAGAAGTCCCTTGCCTTCCATAACCGGCTTGCTTGCCTCTGGACCGATATTTCCAAGCCCCAAAACCGCAGTCCCGTTGCTGATAACACCTACAAGGTTGCCCTTCGCTGTATATTTATAAACGTCCTCCACGTTATCGGCAATGCGCAGGCATGGTTCGGCAACCCCCGGCGAATAAGCCATGCTCAGGTCGCGTTGCGAATTGGTGGGTTTTGTAGGTACAACCTGTATTTTACCGGGGCGGCCTTTTGAATGGTAGTTTAATGCATCCTGGTTACGGGTAGGTTTGTTCATCTTCTCAGTTTCAAGTACCCAAAGTTACAATTCTTTTGAACGATCGTGAAAGTAAAAAAGCTGAAAGCATAAAGCTTTTTCTCTTTATGTACTCCCCATTTCCCCCGCTTAATAAAATAATAAAGCCAGGTGCGCATTGGCGGGGTTTTGTTTTTCCGTTTTGCTTTTCGTTACTGTAGTTATAAACTACAGACATCGCTTATCCGAAGACAAAGTCTTCGGACAGCGGTCAGCGCAAACTTCGCACAGCGGGAAAACGATGATTTCATAAGTGATACCAAGCTAAATTTATATAACCTAGGCGATCTAAATCTAATTCTGTTTTTATTAAGTGCGTTTTTCCATCCTTAAGCAAATATGTAATGTTACTAATATCCAATATATGCTGATACATGTGATCAGTAATTATAATCCCTTTATTTGATTTTTCTTCAATTAAAAAGTCTTTTATTTTTTCGATTTGCAACGGGTTAAGGTGAGTAAATGGTTCATCCAACAAAGCAAATCTCGTCGCAGATTTTGAAATAATATAAATTTCAAGAATCCTTCTTTGCCCACCGGATAAATAACCAACACGTGAAGTCTGATTCATCTCAAACTCAGGAAATTTCATTGTAAAATCTTCATAGTCCATGCCGAAATCTTCGAAAACCGTTTTAAGTTTCAAATTAGCGGGGATGAAGTTAAATTGAGGAAGATACCTAATAAGGTTCGGATACTTTAGTGAGTTAACTACTTTCGTTTCATCGAAACTTATGAAACTATTGTTTGCCCTGAGATTGCCAAGTATGACTTTAATTAAACATGTTTTCCCCTGTCCATTCCTTCCTAAAAGTCCAATAATCTCATGCGTTGAGCACTTTATGAATATATCAGATAATACTTTCTTTTCTCCGAATGATAATTCGACACTTTCAACTTTAAGTGAGTGAATCATAAATAGCAGTAAGTTGGAATAAATAATAAAAAAAACAAGGATAGATCAAAAACTGTCCAGTATATTATTAAGGCAGTTTTCGTAATCCCTAAGTTTTGATAATAATATAATTCCTTCATTTTATAATGAAAACAAAGATATAAGATCAAAGCAATCGTAATCAGTTTGTACCAAACCAGTGCGCTTAATATTTTGTGAGATTTTAAACCATAAAACTTAAGTAATCCCAAGCAACTAAATGTTACCAGAAGATTTGCTAAAAAAACATTGATGTAAAATCTAAATATAATTCTGAATGTCTTCATGAATCAACGTTTCCTATATAAGTAATGTTTTTACCGTCCGGCATTTCATTCCCCCACCTCCTGGTCTTAGCGCAGCGTATCTTCGTCCTACAATGTATTAAGCTTTCAGCTTAACAACAAATTGAAGTAAAAATCATTTTCATCAAATTTATATTTTCCTGACGTTGAGCTAAATTAATGATCTTCCGGGTTTCGCGAGCAGAATGCTTGCAATATTTTAGGTCAAAGTCATAACTCCGAAATCGAACATCCCCAAAGGGGTACTATGTTACCGAAATTCGAAATTATCTTACCCCTTGCTAATCCTGATCGTCATCCCCGGCTGTAGCTGACCCGTTTTTAACCCGTTTAATGATCTGATCTTTTCAACCGAAGCCCCATCGAATTTAGCGGCGATGCCGCTTAGCGTATCCCCTCTTTTAACTTTATAAGTTATATAACTATGGCCCCGCAGTACTTTATGGTATGATGGGGTTATTTCGGCTTTACTTTCATGGTAAGCCGCATACGCTGCCTGCGGCGTTGTGGCTACCACGTCCGAATGGTTTAACGCATCATACAAAGCGCCATATTTTTCTTTAGCAATTTGCGGGATCACCAGTCTGCGCGGGGCGCTGGCGGTACCATTTATTATCTGTCGTGTATAAGCGGGGTTTAAAATTGCCAGTTCGTTTAAATTTACATCCAATACCTGGGCAATACTGGTTAGCGAAACGTATTTATTCACTAAAACGGTATCCGTTTTTAACGAAAAATCACATGGCTGCGGTATTATGTTGTGTTTACTGTAGTAGTTCATTACATAAGTAACAGCAATAAATGCGGGCACATAGCCCCTTGTTTCAACAGGTAAATAGGGGCGTATCGACCAAAAATCACTTGCCCCGGCCTTCTCAATAGCATGTTGGACGTTACTTTCGCCGCAATTGTACGAGGCAATGGCCAGCAGCCAGTCGCCAAACTCCTGGTAGGCGTTTTTTAAATAGGCGGCAGCGGCATAACTGGCTTGAATAGGGTCGCGCCGTTCATCCACATAATCGTCCATATTTAAGCCGTACAGCTTTGCGGTTATAAACATAAACTGCCAGGGGCCGGTTGCCCCCACCCGCGAAACCGCATAAGCATCGAGCTTTGATTCAACAATTGATAAGTATTTTATTTCATCGGGGATACCCGCGTCCCTGAATGCTTTTTCGTAAATCGGAAAGTAATATTTTGCCAATCCTAAAACATGGCCCATTTCCCCGCTGTTATGGATGTAAATATCAATATAGCTTTGTACATACTCATTATAATCCAGGGGCACGTCTTTTTTTATTGAATCAAGGCGGCGTTTAAATATGTTGCTTTCACTTGAAAGGGGGGCAGGTTGGTTTATAACCGGGAGGATAATGGTATCGCGCTGCCCTGGTTGCAGCGTTAAAGGTACCTGCGGTGAAACAAAATTCGTAGCGGATTTAACAATTTGTATGGATAATAAACAGATAATTAAAGTAAATAATCTCTTCATTCTATCGGGGCTTAACCAGGGGGTGTTTAAATCAATATTTTACTAAAATATAAATTTTTTATAGTCCGAGGAAATATTTAGAAAAACTTAACAATTCCTGCTCCTCAAAATGCCTCGTTAATAATTGTAACCCTAACGGTAAACCTTTATTGTTATTGCCTGTGGGCAATGAAATAGCGGGTGCGCCTGTTAATGATGCCTGTACGGTAAAAATATCAGAAAGATAGGTTACCACCGGGTCTTGTTCACCTTCTCCGAGAGCGAATGCAGGTTCGGGGGCTGTAGGAAAAAGGATAAAATCATACTCCTTTAAAATGGCATCGGTTTTTTCACGTATCAGCCTGCGCACTTTTTGCGCCTTAGCGAAATAGGCGTCATAATATCCGGCGCTCAATACAAATGTACCCAGCATAATGCGGCGCTTAACCTCTTTGCCAAACCCTTCAGACCGCGAACGCTTGTAGGTCGACGTTAAGTCGGTTGCAGCCGGGCTTCGGTAACCATAATGCACCCCATCATACCTGGAAAGATTTGATGAAGCTTCGGCCATGGCTAAAATGTAGTAAGCAGGCACTAAGTAATCAAGGTATTCAAAGGCAATAGGTGTAACGGTGTGCCCTTCAGCGCGCAATTTTTCGATGTATTTTATCAGGTTGCTTTTCACCTCATCGTCCACGCCGGGGCTTGATAAGGCCTCTTGTAAATAAGCTATTTTTTTGCGCGGTGGGGCTTGTATATTATTGCTGAATGAGGGGACCGGGACATCGGCCAGTGTACTGTCATATTCATCGGGGCCGGCCATAATTTCCAATAAAAGCGCTGCATCTTCTACCGACCTGGTAATTGGCCCAACCTGGTCAAACGATGAAGCATAAGCAATTATACCGTGCCTTGAAATACGGCCATAAGTCGGTTTCAGCCCAATAAGCCCGCAAAATGATGCCGGTTGCCTTACCGAGCCCCCGGTGTCGGTACCTAATGCAGCGTGGCACATACCGGCCTGAACGGCCACGGCTGCGCCACCCGATGATCCCCCTGATACCCTGGTTTCGTCTGCATGGTTTTTTACCGGGCCGAAGAACGAATTTTCATTAGCAGCGCCCATGCCGAACTCATCGCAATTACAACGGCCAATTATAACTGCGTCTTCGGCAATTAAGCGCTCAACTACAGTTGATGAATAAACTGACGTGAAATTTTTTAGAATTTTTGATGAAGCGCTTGCCTTATGCCCCTTATAACAGATGTTATCTTTAATGGCTATAACCATACCGGCAAGTTTACCGGCAGTGCCTTGTTTTATGCGCGAATCAAC
>DATCES010000060.1:0-4698 GCA_036509935.1 Mucilaginibacter sp. | reverse complement strand
GCCAGCCTTTATCATGGCTAAAAAAACATCTTTTTTTGCCGATGCAGGGCCCATAGTGGCAACAATTTTAGTGCGGTTATAATTTAATTTCATACGTCTTTGGTTAAAACAGGCTTGTTTTGGCTACAACAGTGTAACAATGACACCTCAAAATTTGCGCTAAAATAAGAGATTTTCGCGTGATTTTATTTTTTTAGCATCAATCTTTACAACGGCTACGATTTCGGGTATCTTATTTAATGACGAAACAAGGTTATCAAGGTCATTCTCATCGATATAATTTTTTATCAGTAAAAAATAATCCGCTTTTCGCATTTCAGGTATTAAATAGCCTTCGGAGCCTTTATTGGCAATAAAGTAAAAGTCGGTTCCGGTGGTATCCTGGTTATAATGGTAGCGTGAAAATAAAACAAGCTCCACGCCGGTAGAAATATCAACTTTCAGATCGGCGATTTTTATAAAATTAAAGTTCAAAAACCTGTTGATAAGATAACAAATACGGTAATCTTTTAGTGAAGTTGTAACGGCGATCAAAACAAAATCAAGATCGATCTCAAACTTTAAAAATTTCCTGTTCAAAATCATTACTTTTGCGCCAGCAAAAATACAAATCGAAACTGTTTCAATAAAATTTTGTTGCAGATAATACAAAAGTTTTTAGATTTGATATTTGGCAGAATTTATTTTTCTTTGCAAAAATTTTTATTAATCATTAAACTATAAGACTATGTCTGATATCGCTTCAAGAGTAAAAGCTATTATCGTGGAAAAATTAGGTGTTGACGAAAGTGAAGTAACACCCGAAGCCAGTTTCACCAATGATCTTGGTGCTGACTCGTTGGACACCGTGGAATTAATCATGGAGTTTGAAAAGGAATTTAATGTAGCTATCCCTGATGACCAGGCCGAAACTATCGGTACTGTGGGCCAGGCGGTTACTTACCTTGAAAAAAACGTTAAATAAAACTCCCCAAAATTATTAGATGGAGTTTAAAAGAGTTGTAGTAAGCGGGCTTGGGGCACTTACTCCAATTGGCAACAGCGTTCCTGAATACTGGGAATCTTTGATCAATGGGGTGAGTGGCGCTGCCTTGATAAAAAGTTTTGATACAGAAAAATTCAAAACAAAATTCGCATGTGAGGTAAAAAACTTTGATGCGGATGCTTTTTTGGGCAGAAAAGACGCGAGGAAACTCGATCCGTTTGTTCAATACGCCCTGTATTCAACCGAGGAGGCTGTAAAAGATGCTGGGTTAAACTTTGACAAACTGGATACCAGCCGTATAGGCGTTATATGGGGCTCGGGCATTGGCGGTTTAAAAACATTTTTAGACGAGGTAGTGAATTTTGCCAAAGGCGATGGGACACCCCGGTTTAACCCATTCTTTATCCCTAAAATGATTGCTGACATTGCGCCCGGCCATATCTCTATAAAATATGGTTTGCGCGGACCCAATTTCTCAACAGTTTCTGCTTGTGCCTCATCAAACAACGCGCTTATAGATGCATTTAACTATATCCGTTTGGGTAAAGCAAATATGTTTATAAGCGGTGGTTCCGAGGCCATCATAAACGAAGCTGGCATAGGCGGGTTTAACGCCATGCATGCGCTATCAACCCGGAACGATGATCCTGCAACCGCATCGCGGCCGTTTGACCTTGACCGCGATGGATTTGTTGCCGGTGAAGGCGCAGGTACGATTATTTTAGAAGAACTGGAACATGCCAAAGCCAGGGGCGCTAAAATTTATGCCGAAATGATGGGCGGTGGAATGAGCGCGGATGCATACCACATGACGGCCCCCCACCCAGAAGGGCTTGGCGCTGCTTTGGTGATGAAGGCCGCCCTTGTTGATGCCGGCATGACACCTGCTGATATTGATTATGTGAATGTTCACGGTACATCAACACCCATTGGCGACCCACAGGAAGTTAAAGCCATACAGGAAGCTTTCGGCGAAAATATTTACCGGATAAATATCAGTTCAACCAAATCAATGACCGGGCATTTATTAGGCGCAGCGGGCGCAGTTGAAGCCATTGCGGCTATTTTAGCCTTAAAAAATGACATTGTCCCGCCAACAATTAATCACTTTACCGATGATCCGGCGTTTGACCCTAAAATAAATTTTACATTTAATAAAGCCCAGAAAAGGGTGGTAAGGGTTGCGCAAAGCAATGGTTTTGGTTTTGGAGGTCATAATGCTTCCGTGATATTTAAAAAGTACGAAGATTAATTATATTGGATGCCTATAAGTCGTTTTTACAAGCTTTACTTATCTCCTAACAGAAAACAGGTCAAGATTCTAAAAAATTTACTTGGTTTTGTACCGGGCAATTTGTCGTTGTACCGAATGGCGTTCCGCCATAAATCCGTTGCTCAAAATGTAAAAAAAGGCGTAAAAAACAGCAATGAACGCCTTGAATTTTTGGGTGATGCAGTATTGGGCAGTGTAGTGGCCGAAGTGCTTTTTAAATTATACCCATACGAGGACGAAGGTTTTTTAACCGAACTGCGTTCAAAAATTGTAAGCCGGGTAAATTTGAATCAACTGGCGCGTAGGCTGGGCTTTGATAAATTGATTGAGTACGACAGCCGCATGCTTAACTCATCAAGGCAGGGATCATTGCTTGGCGATGCTTTTGAAGCATTGATAGGCGCCGTTTATTTAGACAAAGGTTACGATTTTACCCGTAGTTTTTTAGTGAACCATATTATCAAACCACATATAGACATTCATACCCTCGAGCAAACCGAAACCAACTTTAAAAGCAAATTAATTGAATGGTGCCAGCGCCACAGTAAAGACGTTGCCTTTGACCTGGCAAACAATGACGATGGTGAGAATGTCAAACTATTTACAGTACAAGCCGTAATTGACGGCGAAATAATGGGATTGGGCAAAGAATTCAGCAAAAAGAACGCTGAAAAGCTTGCCGCCGAAAAAGCCTGTGAATCATTGGGGATATAAGCCGAGCCCCCTAACCCCCTAAAAGGGGAATGATTTGTTAGTCAAAAAGCTCCCCCTTTTGGGGGTTGGGGGGCTAAAGCGGGCGCATTCAGGTGCTGCAAATCCAGGTTGTCTTTATTTTCACAATAATAATTATATGACTTTTTGATTTGTTTGATAAGATCATAGTCGTTCCACCCTTTTAAATCGTCGAAAGACGGTGTATAATACTCCATAAAAATTTTCGCAGTACTGTCGGGCGCGTTGGTTACGCGTTTTACCAGGGGTAAATTATATCTTCTTTTAATTTCGGCATATTCAAGTTCCGCTTTCGCATCGGCTTTAAACCGGCGGGCCTCGCCCGGGGTTTTTCCAAACAGTTCATACAAACCTGTTAAAGGGGAGGTTAAAAACGACAATACAGGCGGCTTGCCATCGTAAAAAGTACCCTGTCTCCGGTAGTCGGCCATCGCTTCGTTTATTTGCTGCTTTGTTGATTGCCCCTTTATGGTAACTGTGGCAAGCTGGATAACCGGCTGCATATAAACGGGCAGGTCGCTGCCGTTTGTAATTACAATCTTCTGATCGGTAAAATCGCGCCTGGTAAAAAGCAGGGTATCGCCTATGGCCGCTTTAACGGTGAACCAGCCAAGTTCATCGCTCATCATAATATCGTTGCTCCTTAAATTGTGGATCAATACCTGCGGTACCCGTTCAACGCTCAGTTTTTTTGAGATCACGCCATGTATGGTCAATACTTGCTGTGCCGGTGCCCTTAACGAAAAGCACAGGGACATCATCAATAATATAAAATAGCTGGGGCGCATCTGGATATAATAGAGCGTAAATTTAAATATTGTATTTGATAGCAAATGTAAAAAAATGTTAAAGGAAGTCCGGAAGTCCGAAAGTCCGGAAAGTCAGTAAAGAAATTATTACTCCCGGAGAGCCCGGAGCTTTTGAAAGTAAGAAGCAAAAAGCGTATTATCCACTTTTCTTCAACAATTGTATCCCACGAAATCAAATCTTTTCTACTTTCGGACTTTTCGGACTTTCGGACTTTCCCGACTAAAAAACTATCTTTGCGCATGATAAAATCCATGACAGGCTATGGAATTGCCAGTTTCGACTCGGGCAGTACCAAGTACACGGTTGAAATAAAATCCCTCAACAGTAAATTCCTTGAACTGTCGCTTCGCCTGCCAAAATCTTTTACCGAAAAAGAGTTCCAGTTACGTAACGAGTGCAGTAAACAAATTGAACGGGGCAAGGTAAACCTTTCAATAAATGTTGAAACGGCAAATACTACTGTAAAAGCCGCCGGCATCGACAAAGAGTTGCTTAAACACTATTATGAACAATTAAAGGCCGTGAGCTTTGACCTTGACGAACCTGCAAATAATTTGCTGGAACTTGCGCTTGGTTTACCCGAGGTTGTAAAATATGATGAAGAAACGGTTTCGGAAGAAGAATGGAAAATTGTGGAGAAAACTTTTCAGCAAGCATTAAAAGATTTTCAGCAGTTCAGGGCCGATGAAGGTAAGATATTAGAACAGGATGCAAAATACCGTATCGGTATCATTTTAAAAAACCTGGAACTTATAGAGGTTGAAGAGCCCAATCGGGTACCGGTGATACGTGAACGGCTTAACCAGTTTTTAAGCGAAGCAGTTGGCCGCGAAGCTATTGACCAGAACCGCTTTGAACAGGAATTGATTTATTATATTGACAAGCTGGATATTACAGA
>DATCES010000059.1:0-4635 GCA_036509935.1 Mucilaginibacter sp. | reverse complement strand
TAAATATATTAAAAATAACTGTAAATAACAGAAATAAAGTGAATACGGCCGGAAAAAAATGTACCAGTTTTAACTCCTGAGGGAAGAACTTATATACATTAATGCGCGCCCGGCCAAAAAAATGAAGTTGTTTATAGAACTTTAAAAAGTTAGTGCGCCTTTTGTGGTAAACTTTTGCTTCGGGGATCAGGCCGGTCTTGAATCCCATCGAATGGATACGGATGCTGTATTCAATATCCTCCCCAAGCCTGGTAATAATAAAACCGCCCACTTTTTCCCATACCTTGCGTGACAGCCCCATATTAAAACTGCGCGGGTGGAACTGCCCGATCCCTTTTTTCATGCCCCTTATGCCGCCGGTGGTGAACGGTGAGGTCATGGCGTAATTGATGGCTTTTTGAACCGGGGTGAAGGACGGGTGCGAGGCATCAGGGCCGCCATAAGCATCCAGATAGTTTTCAGCAAGCGAGTCGTTCACTATCTGTAAATAATCCCCGGGTATCAGGCAATCCGAATCAAAAATTATAAAATAATCGCCTTTGGCGCGTTCAAAACCATAGTTGCGTGCAAAGCCCTGTCCGGCATTTACTTTTACAAAATACTTAATATCCAGTTTATCCGAAAAGCCAAATACAATTTCGGCGGCATCTTCAACAGAACCGTCTTCAATAACCAAAACCTCGAACTGCTTGTAAGTTTGCGAAACAAGGGTTTCCAGCAATTCTTTTATCTCCTGCGGGCGGTTATATAGGGGTATGATGATGGAGAAGTACATTTTTTAGATGTGCAGATGTGCGGATGTGCAAATGTGCGGATTTTTTGATGTGAAAATTTGAAATGTGTGGATTTGGAATCGAAAAGAATTGATTTTCATTACTAAAATTTATATCGGGTAATAGATATTTCTTATGTTATTTTACTCATCTACACATTTGCACATCCGCACATCTAAATAGTTTCCTCAACCTGGTACTTATTGCGTTCGGGCGCGCTGCGGGCTACCAGCTCGGCTACAAAGCCGGTTAAAAACAATTGAAAACCTACTATAACAGCCACAAGGGCTATGTAAAACAGGGGCTGCCCTGTAATGTCACGATATTTTAAGCCTTTTTCTATGGCATTTAGTTTATCGGCGATCATCCATATCGTAATGATGGTCCCGGCGAGAAAGCTTAAAACGCCCATCGTGCCGAAAAAGTGCATGGGCCTTTTACCAAATTTGCCAACAAAAAATATCGACATCAGGTCTAACAGGCCGTTTACAAAGCGGCTAACGCCGAATTTGGTCTTTCCGTATTTGCGGGGCCTGTGCTCAACTACCTGTTCGCCAATTTTAACAAAACCTGCCCATTTAGCAATCACCGGAATATAGCGGTGCATTTCCCCGTAAACCTCTATGTTTTTTACAACCGCTTTACGGTAGGCTTTTAACCCGCAATTAAAATCGTGCAGGTTATTTATGCCCGACATGCGGCGTGTTGCCGCGTTATATATTTTTGTAGGGATAGTTTTGCTTAATGGGTCGTGCCGTTTTGCTTTCCAGCCTGATACCAGATCGTAACTATCTTCGGTAATGCGGCGGTAAAGCCCTGGAATTTCATCCGGGCTGTCCTGCAGGTCCGCATCCATGGTAATCACCACATCACCCTGCGCGGCCTCAAAACCAGTATTTAATGCGGCTGATTTGCCATAATTGCGCCTGAACTTAATGCCTTTTATAAAAGGATTGCCCTTGTGCAATTTTTTGATCATTTCCCATGAACCATCGCTGCTGCCATCATCAACCAGCACGATCTCGTACGTAAACCGGTTCTCCTCCATTACACGGCCGATCCATGAGGTGAGCTCCGGCAATGATTCTACTTCATCATAAAGGGGGACTACAACTGATATATCCATTGGTCAGCAAAAATATAAAAATTTGATCAGGTTTATTGGTCATTGGTCATTATGTCATTAGTCATTGTGCCGTTATTTATCAGGATGCGGGTATAATGGCAAATATGGGTTTTTATTGCGTTGGAATGTATGTTCAGGGCTGCACTCGCCGCCCCGAAGCTTTGATCGGCGCTATATTGGAGCTTCAGAAAAAGATTGAAGGCGAAAAACTGATCGGGGCCTGAAAGCCGGAAAAGTCCCAGGTCCGAAAGTTGTTTAACTGCTGTTTTTTAGGGATTATCACTGGCTAAATTCATTTATTGTGCTATAATTTTTAAATTATGAGGGACTAAACGCATTTAGCTACCCGTAATTTTTTCAGTTTGCGGGGCTAAACGGGTTTAGCCCTACGTATTTTTGTCCGTTTGTTGGGCTAAATGTGTTTAGCCCCACGTATTTTTGTCCATTTGTGGGGCTAAACGTGTTTAGCCCCACGTGAAAAATGAACGCTCAAAAAGATAACCGGCTGTATGTCAAACAAATAATTTTAAATTAAATAAAAGAGCGTTGTTTTTGATTGAAATTTCCTGATTTTATTTTTTTTTATTAAAAGGTCGCCGGTTGAATTAGTATTTTACACGTCAGGTTAATACAAATATACTGATTTTGACTGAAATATCCTTGTAACTCAAATTCGGGTGCAATTCAAAATGTCGCTAATCGGCTAATTTTGGCTAAAGCCCTTAGCTCGTTGTTTACCCATCCGTCCCTTAAAAGGGACGGCAATGAATTACAAGCTATTTATATTCATTGCCGTCGGTTTTAACCGACGGATAAAGAGGTATCAAAGTAAGGCTTCAGCCAAATTCTGCTGGTTGCATAGGCTAAACAAACGTGTTAATCGCGACAAATTGAATTACGCCCCTCATATTCAACCAATCAACTTATTAAACAAATTTTCCTACCTTGCCTCGTAATATTAAAAAGTTTTCAACCATGAATTTTTACAAAATTACACTGTCACTTTTATTATGTGCCGGTATGAATGCGGCACGCGCACAAAGTATAGACACGGCACGGTCAAAATACGACCAGCATACAGTATTCGCACCAACGTTTTATCCCGCTGACGGTACTGAATTCAGGGGGGCAAGCGGGGCCCCTGGTCCAAAATACTGGCAAAACCATGCCGACTATAAATTGAATGTCACTTTAGATACTGCGAAACAAAGTGTAAGCGGAACAACGCTTATTAGCTATACCAATAACAGCCCGGACCCGCTGGCATTTTTATGGCTGCAGGTGGAACAGAATATTTATCGCGAAGATTCGCGCGGGGGGGCAACAAGCCCTGTAGATGGGGGGCGTTTTACAAATAAATCTTTTACTGATGGTGATGAAATAAGGGGTGTTTATGTAATAAAAAACGGCAAGGCGGAAAAGGTTGATTACCTGGTGACTGACACCCGCATGCAAATAAAGCTGAATGACACTTTACGGGCGGGCGGCAGCAAGATACAGATAAAAATTGATTATGGGTTTGATGTTCCCCAATACGGCACCGACAGGATGGGGCGCAAGCTTTTCAAAGACGGATGGCTATATGAAATTGCCCAATGGTACCCGCGTATGGAGGTATATGATGATGTTACCGGCTGGAATGTGATCCCATACCTGGGCGCAGGCGAATTTTACCTGGAGTATGGCAATTTTGATTATACTGTTACCGCCCCTGCCAATTTGGTGGTAGTAGGTTCGGGCGAATTGTTAAACCCCGCTGAGGTATTGACGCCCAAAATTATCAACCGGTTGGCGGCAGCCAGAAACAGCGATAAAACTGTAATGATAAAGGATTCCGTTGACTTAACAAGCCCTGGTTCCTATCCGCAAAAGGCAAACCTTACCTGGCATTTTTTTTGTAAGAACTCCCGCGATGTTTCCTGGGCCGCTTCAAAGGCGTTTTTATGGGATGCGGCAAGGATAAACCTGCCAGGCGGTAAAAAAGCATTGGCGCAATCTGTTTACCCTATTGAAAGCAAAGGGCAAAATGCCTGGAGCCGTTCAACGGAATATGTAAAGGGCGCTATTGAGTTGTACTCTAACCAGTGGTACGGATATACCTACCCTGTGGCCACCAATGTGGCTGGCATAGTAGGGGGGATGGAATATCCTGGCATAGTATTTTGCGGATCTGATAACCAGTCGGGCGGTTTATGGGAAGTTACCAACCACGAGTTCGGGCACAACTGGTTCCCGATGATCGTTGGCTCAAATGAGCGTAAATATGCCTGGATGGATGAAGGCTTTAACACCTTTATTAATAAGGTGGATACTAAGATATTTAACAACGGCGAATATTTTGAGGCGCAGGACGCGCAAAAGCAGGCCACTAATATGTTTGACCCTGATGCAGATGCAATTATGAATATTCCTGACGTAATTCAAGCAGATTATTTAGGTGACGCAGCGTATGAAAAACCGGCATTAGCATTAACCATATTGCGTGAGCAGGTATTAGGTGAAAAACGTTTTGATTATGCTTTCCGCACTTATATTAAACGCTGGGCATTTAAGCACCCTACGCCCTGGGATTTTTTCCACACGATAGATAATGCGGCGGGCGAAGATCTGAGTTGGTTTTGGCACGAATGGTTTTTTACCACCTGGAAATTAGACCAATCTGTAAAAGAAATAAATTATGTTGATAATGACCCTGCCAAAGGGGCTTTGATAACCATCGAAAATAAGGAAGGCCTG
>DATCES010000058.1:0-3953 GCA_036509935.1 Mucilaginibacter sp. | reverse complement strand
TGGGCCTGGTGCGATGCTTTGTTTATGGGGCCACCGGCGCTTGCCTATTTATCAACTGCAACCGGCGACCTGAAATATCTGAATAAAGCAGCTACCCTTTGGTGGAAAACTACCGATTATTTATTTGACCCGCAGGAACATCTTTATTTCAGGGATGGCAGCTATTTGAATAAAAAGGAGAAAAACGGCGCAAACATATTCTGGTCGCGGGGAAACGGCTGGGTGCTGGCCGGGCTGGCAAGGGTACTGGAAAACATGCCTGCTGATTATCCGGGCAGGCAAAAGTTTGTTGACCTGTTTAAAGATATGGCAGCGAAAATAGCTTCCCTGCAGCAACCAGACGGCAGTTGGCATGCCTCACTGCTCGACCCTGACAGCTACCCTATTAAAGAAACCAGCGGCACAGGCTTTTTTTGTTATACTATTTTATGGGGTATAAATCACGGCATTTTAAATAAAGTCCAATACCTGCCTGTTGCCAAAAAAGCATGGATAGCCCTTGTTACCTCGGTACAGCCGGATGGGATGCTGGGTTATGTGCAGCCAATAGGTGCAAGCCCCGATAAAGTAAATGAACAAAGCAATGAGGTATATGGTACAGGCGCATTTTTGCTGGCGGGGGCGCAGGTTTATCTGTATATCAGTAAGCATAGGGGGCATTTGTAGCTTATGGACTGACATCACTTGCAGGTGACAACACTTGTAACGGCGAAGCAGTTAAGGGGAGAGTGTAAGCATGCTATCAATTTTTATCGAATCCCCAAGACAGCCACGCGATATACTCTTTAACTAATACTTCCGCAATTTCTATTACTTCCAGTGCTTGATCTTTTGTTATTAATGCCCCATGTGCAGCTGTGTTGCAAATCCTAAATAATGTATTTATAAATTGATATTGTCTTGATGTTATAGCTCCATTGTCCAATAACTTTGAAGTAATTTGTGAAACGGAATCTTTTGCACCTATTGAAATTTTAAAACCATTTGCCAAATTTTTCAGCATAGTTTCCAGATCAGCTCTTAATCCTATTAAGGATAGTCTTGGATCAATATCAACAATCTTTCTATAATAATTTATATTAAGTCCACTTGGAGATGGTGTTAAGCCAAGTTCAATCATTCTTTTATTTGCTTCTGTTTCGAAAGATGAATTAGCATCGTCAATTATTTTTTGCGTTTCGGGTTTACGCTCATTTTTAACTTCAATGGATAACTCTTTAGCTTCGGTAATATCTTGTTCAATTGTTTCAAAGGAAAAACCCCCGGGAAGTTCCACCTTTTTTGCTTTTACAAGTAATGTTCTTATTTCTTTTTTAAATAAATAAATAATGATCAAAACTGTAACCGGCCAAATAATTCCTACAATGAATTCCAAAATTATTTTTAGTAACTCATATTCCTGATGAGGCATAGGTGAACTAAATATGTTCATGGGTTCTCTGCATATTTATATAATTGACGATTTTTGATTTAAGCATTTAAATTGTAAATATAATCACTATTTAGAATGCATTGCTGTAGTACTTTAATAATCATTCCACCCCAACCTCATACAACCCACCACGCCCCGTTATATAAAGCGTCTTCCCATCCTTGCCGCCAAAGGTTAAGGATGTAGGCCGTTCCGGCACTTTTATTACTTTAATTTGTTTGCCGGCGCTGTCATAAACATAAACCTGGCCATCGGCAATGTAAACATTGCCCTTGTTATCGGTTGCGGCATCAAACTCGCCGCGTTCGGCATAGGAATAAGTTTTCGAGAAATCCATACCTGATAGTTCCATAATTTTAACCTTCAGCAGATAATTACTGCAATAAAAATAACCGTTACAGGGATTAATTAACCCTAATCAAACACCACCGTTTTATTTTTATAAACAAACACGCGGTCTTCAAAAACCAGTTTAAGGGCGGTAGCCAATACGGCGGTTTCAATTTCCTTGCCTGCTTTTATCATATCTGTAACAGTGAAAGAATGATTTACAGAAATGATCTGCTGGGCAATTATAGGGCCTTCGTCCAGTTCGTTGGATACAAAATGGGCTGTTGCGCCTATGAGCTTAACCCCGCGCTCAAAAGCCTGTTTATAAGGGTTTGCCCCGATAAAGGCAGGCAAAAACGAATGATGGATATTAATGATCCGCATTGGGAACCTGGCA
The DNA here is from genome assembly GCA_036509935.1 of Mucilaginibacter sp. GTDB lineage: Bacteria > Bacteroidota > Bacteroidia > Sphingobacteriales > Sphingobacteriaceae > Mucilaginibacter. The sequence goes on along the minus strand of DATCES010000058.1, from coordinate 1,794 downwards.
ACCAACGTAGGCGACAGGATGCGCATAAATTTGGCTAAAACAATATAGTCGGGGCCGTACTGATCTATCGTAGCGGCTATCATTTCCTCAAATTCCTCTTTGCTGATCTGCTCATGCGATATCGCAAAAAAAGGCATATCAAAGCGTTTGCAAATATCTTCCAATACTTTATGGTTGCCAATTACTGCCAATACCGTTGCCCCGAGCGTTCCGTAATAATTACGTATCAGTATGTCGGCCAGGCAATGGTACTCTTTGGTTACCATTACAACCACCTTTTTTTCGGGCAGCGGATTGATGCCGATAGCGGCATTGGAAGGAAGTACACTGCGCAACTTCTGTTCAAGCTGGCCGCCATCGCCACCATGGCTTACCTCCAGGCGCATAAAAAAACGGTTCTGGGCCTGGTCAACATGTTCCCGCATGGAAACAATGTTTAACTGCTCTTTTGCCATAACCTTCGTGATAGCCGCAACGAGGCCAACCTGGTCAACACATTGAATTACGATAATCATAACTGATAATAAAGAATTGGGGTAAAGATAATTTTATTTAACATTGATGTGCTGTAAATTAGCAGTAACAAAATCTGATAAATGTTATCAAACCAAACATAAACCTTTTTATTTTTAATTATTATGTAATTAATTAACCGGACAATGATTATGCGTTACTTTTTATGTTTTTTATGCCCGCCCCTGGCAATATTTACAACCGGTAAAATGGGCTCATTTGTATTGAACATCATTTTAACCATTTTTTTTTGGATACCCGGCGTTATACATGCCATATTGGTAGTTAACAAATATTATGAGGACAAGCGCCACCGGCAATATATGCGAATGGCAAGGCTTGGGTATTAGGCATCAGATCATTATAACGTGGATTTTTAAAATATTCCCTTCCAAATTATTAAATCCCGATAATCGTGTTTAAATTTAGCCACCAATTTCATTAAACTTATGAACTCACGTAGGGATTTTATCCAAAAATCGGCCATCATAGCCGGCGGGGGCCTGTTGGCTTCGGCAGTAAACAACCAGGCGTTCGCCATCTTTAAAAACAGGGTTGCGCCAAGCGACCAGTTAAATATAGGCGCCGTTGGCATAAACGGCATGGGTTGGGCCGATGTAACAGCAGCTTTAAAAGTTCCGGGCGTAAACCTTGTGGCCATTTGCGATGTAGATAAAAATGTAATGGATAAGCGGATGAATGACCTGGCCAAAATGGGCTATGACGCTTCGAAGGTTAGGCGTTATGATGACTACAAGGCATTGCTTGACCAAAAAGATATTGATGCCATAGTGATAGGCACACCCGACCATTGGCATGCCTTGATTATGATGCACGCCTGTGAAGCCGGAAAAGACGTTTATTGTGAAAAGCCGGTTGGTAATTCGATAGGCGAGTGCCGTGCCATGGTAATGGCGCAGCAGCGTTATAACAAAGTTGTGCAGGCAGGGCAGTGGCAGCGCAGCCAGCAGCATTTTAAAGATGCTGTTGATTTTGTTCAAAGCGGGCAATTAGGAAATATCCGTACCGTAAAAGTTTGGTGCTACCAGGGCTGGATGAAGCCGGGCCCGGTAGTTGCAGATACTATGCCGCCGCCGGGGGTTAATTACGCAGGATGGCTGGGCCCGGCAAAAACCGTCCCGTTTAATGCCAGTCGTTTCCACTTCAATTTCCGGTGGTTCTGGGATTATGCCGGCGGCCTGATGACCGACTGGGGCGTGCACCTGTTGGATTATGGCTTGCTTGGGATGAACTCACCTGTTCCAAAGTCGGTTTCGGCTT
>DATCES010000057.1:0-2705 GCA_036509935.1 Mucilaginibacter sp. | reverse complement strand
GCACGGCTTCGTCCCCTGGGATGATGCACATCACACTGAACTGTCCAAAACAAATGGGGAAGATGATGGGCGCTGGCTATTTATCAATGCTAATAATACACCCCGTATCGCCCGGATCGATTTGGCTACTTTTAAAACAGCAGAAATACTTGAGTTGCCCAATATCGGGGGCAATCACGCCTCTCCTTTTTGTACCGAAAATACAGAGTACGTAGTTGGGAATACCCGCTTTAGCGAACCATTGGATAACAGCAACGGCGATGTGCCCATTGACAGTTATAAACAAAACTTCAAAGGCGCGGTATCTTTCGTGAAAGTGAACAAGGATAACGGGGCGATGAGCCTTGCATTTCAACTCATCCTACCCCCTTTTGATTACGACCTGGCCCATGCCGGGAAAGGCCCGTCGCACGACTGGATGTTCTTTACCTGCTATAACACAGAAGAGGCGCACACGCTTCTCGAAGTAAATGCCAGCCAGCGCGACAAGGATTATGTGATGGCAGTAAACTGGAAAAAGGCCGAAGAACTGATTAAGGAAGGAAAAGGCACAAAAATAACAGCTAAATATGTACACAATGTATATAATGAAAACACACATACCGCAACTTCGACCTTAGAAACAGGAACCCAGACTTTGGATGTTACCAAATTTCCCGGATTAGTTTATTATATGCCATGCCCTAAATCGCCGCATGGTATTGATGTGACGCCGGACGGCGAATATATGGCGGCCAGTGGAAAACTTGCCGCTGTGATACCTGTATTTTCTTTTGAAAAGATGCTTGCCGCTATCGGAAAAAAAGATTTTGAAGGGATGGTAGCCGGCGATTTACCGGTTTTAAAATACGAAGATGTCCTTCATGGCGAAGTAAAGAAACCAGGTTTAGGGCCTTTGCATACCGAGTTTGATGGCAAAGGTTATGGCTATACTACCATGTTCGTATCGTCCGAAGTAGTGAAATGGAAGATAGATAACCTTGAAATTATCGACCGGATACCTTCTTACTATTCGCCCGGCCACTTATCCATAGTAGGTGGCGATTCCAAAAAACCTTATGGCAAATACCTGCTTTCACTGAATAAGATCACGAAGGACCGTTACCTGCCGACAGGCCCGGAATTGGCACAGGCGTGTCAGTTGATTGATATTACCGGGAATAAAATGAAATTGCTGCTTGATTTCCCAACCATTGGCGAGCCCCATTACGCGCAAATGATACTTGCGGATAAAATCAGTAAAAACCAGTTGAAATTTTACAAATTGGAAGACAATAAAAACGTGTATGCAACTAAAGCCGAAAAAGACACCAAAGTAATAAGAAATGGTAACCGGATAGATGTTTACATGACCGCTATACGATCACACCTCGCCCCCGATAATATCGAAGGTATCCACATAGGCGATCAGGTTTATGTTCATGTTACCAACCTTGAGCAGGATTGGGATGTACCCCATGGATTTGCCATTAAAGGAAACAACAATGCCGAGCTATTGGTAATGCCAGGCGAAACCTGTACCCTGAAATGGGTTCCCGGTGAGGTTGGGATCGTTCCATTCTATTGTACCGACTTTTGTTCGGCGCTCCACCAGGAAATGCAGGGGTATTTCAGGGTATCCCCCGCAGGCTCCAATACCCAGCTAAAATTCTCTATCGGTGTTAACCCGGTAACCGAATAGCAGTTATTTATAACGTACAGCGCCAGCTTTAAAAGCGCGCTGTACGTTTACACTAAGCTTAAAACTATGAATTCTTTGTCGCGGATATTAGTACTAATAAGCGCTACGCTTATGTTAGGCGCTTATTTCTTCCCATTATGGCATATTTTATTGGATGCCCCGCAGTATCCTGAAGGCCTTGAAATGAAAATATGGCTAAAAGGCCTTTCGGGGAATATTGACCAGATCAACGGGCTGAACCATTATATAGGAATGAAATTTATCAGGAATGAAGATTTTAAAGAGTTTAAGTTTATCCCTTATATTTTCGGGGGGTTGGTATTAATCGGTTTTATAGCGGCAATTGCCAAAAGCCGCAAATTATTGCGGATATGGTTTATTAGCCTGTGCCTGTTTGCAATAGTTGGCTTTAGCGATTTTTATATATGGGAATATAAATACGGGCATAATTTAAACCCCCATGCAGCCATAAAAGTTGAAGGCATGAATTACCAGCCACCACTGTTTGGGTATAAGCAGCTCCTTAATTTCACGGCAGGTTCGCTACCCGACACCGGTGGGATATTAGTTGGGCTTGGGGGGGTGCTGGCTGCCGCAGCCCTGTTTTATAAACCACGTGTACCTGCAAATAAATTAAAATGAAAATATTTAAAATTGTCGCAATTTTACTTGCGGGTATCTTGTCCGGCTGCAGCCGTAATCCCGAACCCATAATATATGGTAAAGATGCCTGTGCACATTGTAAAATGACCATTATGGATAAAAGGTTTGCCGCTGAGGTAATTACATCAAAAGGGAAAGTTTTTAAATTCGATGCAGCAGAATGTATGGCAGATTTTTTAAAAGATAACCCGGCGATAGCGGCAAATGAAAAGAGTATTTTTTTAGTGAGCGATTTTAATCGCCCCGGGCAATTTGCAGATGCCAGGAAGTCTTTTTTCCTGAACGACAGTTCGTTACTTTCGCCAATGGGAGGGAACCTTGCGGCCTTTTTATCCAAAAACGCAGCAGGGGAAATTGAGAA
>DATCES010000056.1:0-14717 GCA_036509935.1 Mucilaginibacter sp. | reverse complement strand
CCGTCTGTTAAAACAAAATTACCACCGGCAACCCTTTGATCCAGGTCTTCAACACGGTGCCTTAAAAAGGCCCTGTAGTCATTATCCGGCACAAAGCATATTTCGTAGCTCTCACTTTTCCCGGCAAGTTCGGCCTGTCCCATATCCATAGCCATTTGCCTGATCTCTGGTTTTGAAAAACTGCCTAAGGGGAACCTGGTACGCGCCAGGTTTTTTTGCGATACCCCCCATAGTACATACGACTGGTCTTTATTTTCGTCCTTCCCTTTTGAAATCACATACCTGCCGTTATCCTGTAGGCGGATATTTGCATAGTGGCCTGTGGCAATAAATTCGCAATCAAGCTTATCCGCCCGTTTTAATAAAGCTTCCCATTTAATGTGGGTATTGCATAACACACATGGGTTAGGGGTACGGCCGGCAAGGTATTCATCAACAAAATTATCGATCACAAAATCGCCAAACTCATTCCTGATGTCCAAAATGTAGTGCGGGAAGCCATACCCAACGGCCAATGCGCGTGCATCGTTAATGCTATCCAAACTACAGCAACCTGTTTCTTTTGAACTTCCGCCGGAGGAGGCATAGTCCCAGGTTTTCATGGTAAGGCCAATCACTTCATAGCCCTGCTCATGCAGCATCACTGCCGCCACAGAGCTGTCCACCCCGCCGCTCATTGCTACTAATATCCTGCCGTGCTTACTCATTGTGCTGCAAAGATACCTATTTGGTGTTTATGTTGATGTTTTGTTGGCCAGCAGACGGTAAAATGTAATTGTGAAATTCGTAATTGGTGTTTCTTTAAAGTTAAGTGGCATTATTATTCAAGTAGTTGTGTTATTTATTTAACTTATCAATTCACGTAAAATTATACAATAAAGTCTTCCGGCAAAAACTAAGCGCGTAGTAACAGACTTACGAAGTTTTAAAAACTTCGTAAGTCTCAGGAAATTTATTAGGAATATTTTGAAGAATTAAGGTGTCCTTACCTGCCCGTCGCCTTTAATTATCCATTTGTAGCTGCATAATTCCTCTAAGCCCATGGGGCCGCGGGTATGCAGTTTTTGGGTACTGATGCCAATTTCGGCGCCTAAACCAAATTGAGCGCCATCGGTAAAGGCAGTGGAGGCATTTACATAAACGGCGGCGGCATCCACCTGGCTTAAAAAAGTATCAACGCGCTCTTTATCTTCAGATATGATGGCCTCGCTGTGTTTTGAACTATAGGTGGCAATATGGTCGAGCGCCTCCTCAAAACTATCTACAACCTTAATGGCCAGTTTTAAAGATAAAAACTCTGTTCCAAAGTGTTCAGGTTTTGCATGACTCAATAATCCGTCGGGGTAATGCCCTTTAAGGATCATAAAGGCGGATTGGTCGGCATAAATTGTCACCTGTTTTTCGGCCATTGGTTTAACCAATTTTGGCAGATCTTTTAACCTGCTGTAATGCACCAATAAACAATCCAGGGCATTGCATACGCTTACGCGGCGGGTTTTGGCATTTAAAATAATGTTGCTGCCTTTTTCCAGATCGCCAAATTCATCAAAATAGGTGTGTACAATACCGGCTCCGGTTTCAATAACCGGCACTTTGCTGGTATTCCTCACATGGTCTATCAGTTGCTGGCTCCCGCGGGGTATTAAAACGTCCACATAGCCGATGGCATTTAACAGGGCATCGGTAGCTTCCCGCTCAGGTGGCAGCAGGGTAGCTACATTGATGTCAATAAAATGATCGGCTAAAACCTGGTGTATAATAGCAATAATGGCTTTGTTTGAAAAATCAGCATCGCTGCCGCCTTTCAAAATACATACGTTGCCGGTTTTAAAGCACAGGGAAAACACATCGAAAGTTACATTTGGTCTGGCTTCATAAATTACGCCGACCACACCCAGCGGCACACTTATCTTTGAAATATGCAGCCCGTTGGGCATGGTCTTTTTTGAAATAACATGCCCAAGCGGCGTCTTCAGCTGCGCTATGTTATTTATTTCTCCGGCAATATCTGCAATGCGGCCGGCAGTAAGTTTCAGACGGTCATATTTCGGATCATCAGAATCCATGCGGTCAAGGTCTTTTTGATTTTCTGCTAACAGATAATCTGTTTGGGCAACCGCTGCGGAAGCAAGGTCCTGTAATACCTTGTTGATGATGGCCGGGGCGATACTTTTTCGCCCGGCAGCCCGGGCATTTTCAAAATAGCCGGTATAATTCTTAGTCAACATGTTATTTAGTTTTTCAGGTTTTAACTTTCTAAATAAAGGTAGTCATAATGTACCAGTGGTTTCTGATTTTTTTTTCCGATCATTTCAGCCGCTTTATCGGAGCCATATTCAGCAATACCTAAGCCGATATGCTTATTGTTCTCATCTACCAATTTAATGATCTCGCCTTTTTTAAAATCCGACAGGATATTGATCACACCTACAGGAAGCAAACTTGATGCTTTGGCAGAGGTAAGCGCTGCTCTTGCACCACCATTTACCTGTACAATACCTTTGGCATAATGCCCCGCATGGGCAATCCATTTCTTTTTACCGGAAGCCGATTTATTCGGAACAAAATGGGTGTGCGCTACTTTATCTTCCAATACATCAAGCAAAATATTTTCCCTGGTGCCATTGGCTATATGAACCGCAATGCCCAATTGCGCTACTTTTTGGGCCATAGTTGATTTTGTGATCATACCCCCGCGACCAAACTGTGAACGGTCATCACTTACAAAGGAAGAAAAATCAAGGGTTTTTCCACTGATTTCTTCAATCACCTTAGTATTTTCTTCATTGGGGTCACCATCATAGATCCCGTCGACATTAGTGAGTACGATCAGCGCCTGGGCATTCAGCATAGATGCGATCAAACCTGCCAGTTCATCGTTATCGGTGAACATCAGCTCTGTTACCGATACCACATCATTTTCATTTACTACCGGGACCACATGGTGCTGCAATAAGATCTTGAGGCAATTCTTCATATTGAGATAATGCAGCCTGTCCCTGAAATCGTCCTTGGTTACCAATACCTGTGAGCAAAGGATATTGTATTTTTCAAACTGCTGTGCATAAGTATTGATCAGCTTCACCTGGCCTATGGAAGCAAACAGTTGCCGGGTAGCGATGGAATCGAATTTTTCAGAAATTTTTATCAGGCTTCTGCCGGAAGCAACTGCACCCGAAGAAACGAGTATCACTTCTTTACCCTGATTTTTTATTTTTGCAACCTGTTCAACCAGGTGGTTTATACGGTTTAAATCGGGCAAACCATCTTTTTGGGTGATAACATTTGATCCGATTTTTATAATGATCCGTTGGTAGTTATAAGCCATTTTAGTAGTAAAATGGTGCAATATACGGTGAAAATATGATTAAAGTTGTTGTTTTGATATGATTTATGTAGTTTTTATAAGCATAATGGTTGTTTTTGGAGCAATACCTTTGTTAATTATCTGATATTAGTCATTTTTGCCATTAAAATGGCTAATGCCTGTCTAAAAGTATTCTTTTTATATAAAAATTGACATGATTTATGGTGTTGTAGAGACGCGATGCATCGCGTCTAAAACTATGCAGGCCGAACAATGCATGTTGGGAGACGCGATGCATCGCGTCTCTACGACATTTTCTGATTAAAAAAAAAATATTGTGTTCTTAACTGATATACCCTTTAACATATTCCTTCGTCAATTCCTGTTTTGGATTGAGCAAAACTTCTTCTGTGGGGCCAAATTCAATAATTTTACCCATATAAACAAATATGATGTAATCGGATACCCGCCGGGCCTGCCGCAGGATATGGGTTACCAGCACGATGGTATATTTTTCCTTCAAACTGATAAACAGGTCTTCGATAATGGCTGTGGAAACAGGGTCGAGGGCAGAAGTTGATTCATCGCCTAAAATGATCTCGGGGCCTACGGCAAGGCCGCGGGCCAGGCACAAACGCTGCTGCTGCCCGATGGACAAACGTGAGGCTGATGTGTTTAAACGGTCTTTCACCTCGTTCCACAGGCCGGTTGCCTTGAGTTGCTCCTCCACTAATTGATCAAGTTCAGCCTTTTTACGGGTACCATGGATACGGGGTCCATAAGCCACATTATCGTAAATAGACATAGGCAGGGGATAAGGCCGCTGGGATAATAGCCCCATTTTTTTACGGATATGGGTTACTTCCGCCGCCGGATCATAAATATCTTCATTATCAACCAATACCTTACCTGTAATTTTTACACCGGCGGTATTATCCAGCAAACGGTTAAAGGTTTTTAACAAGGTAGTTTTCCCGCAGCCGGAAGGCCCGATGATAGAGGTTACTTTTTTATCGGGGATATTTATGCTGATATCCTTTAATATTTGCTGGTTGCCGATATGCACATTCAAATGCTGTACGCTGATATGTGGTGTTTGGGTCATTAATTTCTAAATTTTGAAAATTTCTTTATCAGTATTTCGGCCAATACCGTGATGATGAGTACAATAATGGTTAGTATGAGCGCTGAAGCATAGCCACGTCCCTGCACTTCATCCACCGCGCTGCCCAGCTGAAAAAATATAGCCAGCGGAAGCGTTGCGGCAGGCTGATGCAATGACGTTGGTATATTATCACTAAAGCCGGCGGTAAACATTACGGATGCCACATCACCCACAGCCCGGCCGAATGATAATAATATAGCGGTAAATATACCCGGCCTGATCTGCCGTAAAACTACTTTGGCCGTTTCCCAACGGGTTGCACCAAGTGAGAGTGCAGCATCGCGTAATTCCCCGGGCACGGTGCGGATCACTTCATCCAGGGTACGTACCAGGATAGGGATCACCAATAAGGTAACGGCGATGATCCCACCCAGCAGGGAGGCCCTGATCCCGAAATATACCATGATCAAAAAACCAAACGCTCCGTAAACAATGGATGGAATCCCAAACAGTACATCATAGGCCATCCTTAACGTGTTTGATAAAAACCTTTTGCCATCCATATACATATTGATGAAGATGGCTACAGGGATACTAATCAAAAGTCCGAGAACGGTTGCGCCGCCGGCTACATAAATTGATCCGATAATAGCATTCAGTACGCCGCCTTCTTTACCAATGTAAAAGCCGCCGCCGGGTATTTTTGTGATCATATCCAGGTTCATATAGGGCGCGCCTTTATAAAAGATCGTCCCCACGATAAGAAAAAAGCTGCCTCCAACGATGACGGTTGCTAAAATCATCAGTGACCTGAAAAATAGTTCTTCTAATTTCCTTTTTCTCATGCAGCGAGTTTCCTTTCCAGACGGGCTAATATCACCCTCGAAATAATGTTAAATAACAGGATAATTATAAAAAGCAATAATGCCGCAAACATCAGCGCTGAATCGTACAATGGGATGGACAACATTTCGCCGTAGTTATTGGCGATAAGCGCAGGTAAGGGATACCCGGTATCAAAAACCGAATGCGGGACCACCGCGTTATTGCCGCATACCATTAACACCGCTATCGTCTCGCCAAATGCCCTCGATATAGCCAGGGCCGTTGCCGCTATTATGCCGGGTGAAGCTTTGCGCAGCACTACTTTTTTGATAGTTTCCCATTTTGTTGCGCCAAGGGACAGGGAAGCATCTTTTAATTCCTGTGGTATGGTTCGGAGTACTTCGCTGATGATGCTGACGATCAGCGGGAAGATCATAACCGCCAATACAATTCCACCTGCTAAAACGCTGTAACCCGTCGAATACTCAACAAAATGGGGCGCAATATATTTTTGTATCAACGGAATGATAAAAAGTACGCCCCAAACGCCGAATATAACCGGTGGAATGCCCGACAGCAGGTTTACAAAAGGGGTAAGTATCCGTTTTACCCGTGCCGGGGCATATTCAACAATATACAATGAAGTCAGCAGGCTAAGCGGTAGCGCTATAATAATGGCAATGCCTGTAACCCATAAGGTACCCATTATAAACGGATAAAACCCAAATAAGCCTTTGAGTGGTTTCCAGACGCTTGAAGTCAGTAATGTGCCCCATGACAAGCGCTGTAACAATGGGATAGATTTATAGTATAATCCAATTCCTATCACCAGTAAAAGCGAAACTGACGCCAGTGTAAGCACCAGCATCAGTTTGGAGAGGATTTTGTCTTGTAGTAGTCTTAGCTGCATTTTTAGTTCATAGTTCATGGTTCATAGTTCATGGGTCGTTTAGATAATTTTAGCTATGAACTATCATCTATGAACCATGAACTGTAAAACTTACTCAACTTTCTTCAGCTCCTCCTGTAATTTTGTTTTTGAGAGGAGGATGTAGCCATTTTCATTAACAAACTTTTGACCTGTTGTAAGTACATATTTCACAAATTCAACCAGCTCCTTTTTCTTTGGCTTTCCTTTAAATAAAAAGCCAAGGTTACGGGCCGGTGGCGAAGGGTATTTGCCTTCGGCAATAGCTGCAGTCAATTCATCAATGGTGCTGTAAAAATTTTCGTCGGCGTCAATTTTTCCATTGCCGTTTACATCAATTGGTAATGCATGTACCCCGGCCACTTGTTTGCGGGTTTTCAGGTCATACAGGTAAGCGAGGTTATTATAACCTATGGCAGCGGGGTCTTTTTTAACAGCCTGCGCCAATCCCGGATCGCCGTAAACACCTACGCCCAGCAGGTCCTCTTGTTTTTTGCCAAAATATTTAGCCCAGGTTTCACCGGCACCCGCTGCGTCAGAACGGGTGTAAACGTGTACAGGAACTTCTGTCTTACCAGCCACCTGGCTCCAGTTTTTGATATTACCGGTGACAAATATGTCGAGGAACTGTCTTCTTTTAACACCTTTGGCAAGCAATGCAGCAGCATTTGGGTTGCCTGTGTTAAAAGTAGGAACTACTGCATCCTTTGTTACATAAACAGTATAAGCGCCCCTTTTAACTTCGGTGGGATCGATATCTCTTGAAGCCAAACCAATATCAACCAAACCCGATAAAGCATCAGTGATCCCTTTGCCCGCGCCGCCTGCAGAAATGTTAAATACCACTTTTGGATGCAGTTTTTTAAATTCATCGGCCCATTTTACGGTGATGGGGTACAATGCAAAAGCGCCTGATATGCTGATGGTGCCTTCAAGATCATCGCCTGCCATTTTAACCGGGGCTTTCTTTATAAAAGACGAGGCCACGACGATAACACTAACAGCAGCAATTGCTGCTATTAGTGTTCTTTGTTTTAAAAATTTGATTTTCATAAGTATTATTTAAAAGGTCAGTTGTAATTGCACTTCGAGTATGTTGTTTTTTATTTGAACAGGCGTTTCTTCACGGCGGTCCAGGTAATCAACTGTAATTTTTGTCCAGTCGTTAAAGAAGTAGTTTACGCCGCCGGTGTAAATTGTTGCACGGTCGGTTTTAATTACCTTGTTTGGATCGTAGGTGTCGTATCTGGCAGCCAGCTGTAGTTTCTTAGGGATAACATAGTAGGCAGCCTGCCCGTACCAGCCATCACGTTTTATAATACCATCGGTGCCTTTATCATATTCAGCCTGTAAGGATAAGGCCCCTGTTACATATCTTGCGTCGAAACCTGCACGGTTACGGGTATAGTTTTTTGCCGGCGTGCCATAGTTGGCGAGCCCGTTATAAAAATCAGCGCCTATAACCAGGTTTTTTATAGGGTGGATGGCCAAACGCCCTCCAAAATCTTTGTGATCGTTGTTATCAGTCGTTACATCGTACCCGACGCCATTAAATACCCCGAAGGTATAGTCGAACAGGTAAGTATCATCTAATTTTGCAAAACTTCCGTTTACCTGTACACCAATATCGCGGCCCTGCTGATTGCTTGCAGATGAAATTACGTCTTTTGATCTTCCTGCGAGTGCTTCAACCACCTGAGAGCGGTCAATAAATTCAAGCTTGGAATCCGTGAACAGGCTTTCCAGCGAAAATGGGACCTTAAACTGTCCGGCAGTAAATTTCAGGTAATCCCCGAATTTATAGGATGTCCAGGCATCCACCAGTTTGACGCCGGTACCGCCAAATTCGGTATAAATATCATACGACCATTTATTGGTGACGTCGCCCCTTACATCCAAACGGATACGATGCAGGTCAAAAGCATCGTTTACTCCTGTTTGCTGGAAACCCTGGTAACGTACCTGGGCCAAACCGCTTAATTGCAGCGCCTTGCTGCCAATAGTTATGCCGTGTACATTTTCTTTGTCCTTACGGGCTTGTTCTTTTACGGCCTGGTCGGCGCGGAGCGAATCAGCTTCCTGCTGGTTGATGACGTGCTTTTTTAATAATACGTTAATAAGATCGTCATCCCGATAGCTATCGGGATGTTGTGCGTTTGCTGTAAAAAGTGTACCCAATAGGAGTACCGTTATGATTACGTAGTGTAATTTCATGTGTTTATTTTAGACGTGAAGAATTTGGATTAAATAATGTTATGAAAGTTGGGTTGAAGCAGTATCAACTACAACAATACCGATAACAGGGCATAAATTTGGCATAACCGGAAAGAACAGAGCGGAATTGATTGTAGGGTTTTAATGTTTTCATTTGTTATAATATCTATATAATCTACCTATTTAGTAGTGTAAAGATATGACGAATATTCTAATTCACAAATGTTTATTGAAAATAATCAAAATAAATTATTAATATGCTTATATACAGCTATTTAAAAAATAAAAAATCGGCAACCTTTAAAAGATGCCGGCCATAAAACAATAAAACACCTCAGATTTTATTTTAGGTCATCCCCCTGCTTTATCTCATCCGAAGCACGGAGCACTATTTTATCATCAGATTTCAGGTTGCCGAAAACTTCGGTTTCATCATTGCTCACTAATCCTTCTTTAATATTTACAAGTTCAGCTATGCCGCTGCTGTCCTTAACCACATACTCATGTTCGGTTGACCGGATAATAGCGCCATTAGGAACAAGCAATGATTTTGCCCCTGATAACATAGGGATCCGTACTTCGGCATACATACCAGGTTTCAATTGCCCGTTATTGTTAAGTACATCAATTTCAATGGCCTCCTGTTGCATTGTGCCTAAAGAATTGGCCGAACGGCTTATTTTTGCAGATTCTACCAACCCGGGCATGGCATTAAAGGTGAAAGTAACCGGTTTTGTCAAATCAACTTTATCAACATAATCTTCCGGAATATAAACTGTAAGGCGCATTTTGTGTACATCCTGCAGGATAAGCATTGGCTGATCGCCGGTTTTACCAGGCGCAACAAGGGCGCCCGGTGAAACATTCCGTTGTATAATCATGCCGTCAAACGGGGCGTAAATGCGGAGATACCCAAACAACGTCTTCACAGCCGCTACATTTGAGTGTTCGGCCTGAGTTTTAGCTTCATCAGCTTTCATTTGGTCATTAGCTGCATCCAGATCTAAAACGGATACAGAGCCGGGCTCTTTGGCGGCCTCTTTAAGCCTGTCGTATTTTTCTTTGCTGGCCTCCGCATTTTCCTGAGCCTGCAAATAGCGGGAATTAGCTGCCTGCAGTTCCGATTCCATTTCAGGAGCTTCAAGTACAACCAGCAGTTCTCCTTTTTTTACGATGGAGCCACGGTCAACAAACAACTGCTTTACAAATCCGTTTACTTTAGGGAAAAGATTTACTTCATTAAAAGGGATTAACCGGCCAGGCAGCCTCGCTGAACTTGACAGTGCCTTTTCAGATACATTGCCAAATTGATATTTACCGGCTTGATGGGTTTGTGCTGTTAAATCAACAGGTTTTTGATTGCCGGCACATGCCGAAAACAAGCCCGTTACGGCAAATAACAAATAAGATTTATATTTCATGTTTTTTGATATTTAAATTGTTGGTTTGAGTTGATTCTTCAGGCATTAATGATGGATGGTCATAGGTGGTTTTATTTTGGACCCATGCAAATACCAGCGGTAATATAAATAAGGCGGCAAACGTTGAGGCAAACAGTCCGCCGATAACCGCACGGCCTAGGGGTGCTGATTGTTCCCCTGCTTCACCCATACCCGAGGCCATGGGAACCATACCTGCTATCATTGCAAAGCTGGTCATTAATATGGGGCGTAGCCGGATTGAAGCGCTCGTAATAGCTGCACGGGTTGAATTACGATACTCTAAACGCAGGGTTTCGCCGGTAGTAACAATTAATATGGCATTGGCTACAGAAACCCCGGTGCTCATGATCATTCCCATATAGGATTGTAAATTGAGCGTTGAACCTGTTAGTAATAATGCTGTTAAAGACCCTAATATTACTGCCGGAATAGTAACCAGAACGGTTAACGATAGTTTAAACGATTGATAATTAGCTGCGAGCAATAGAAATATAACCAATATAGCGAACATCAGGCCATTTTGAAGGCTACTTAGTGTATCAGTAAGCAAGCTTGACATTCCTTTTACTTCAGCAATCAGGCCTTTTGGCGGTGCTCCAATTGATTTTAATATATTTTGCACTTCAGTTGTGGCTGTCCCCAAATCTTTTTTATAAATATTAGCGCTTACCGTTATAAATCTACGCGGGCCTGTCCTGTCGTATTCCCCTGGTTCATAATTAACTTTAAAATCAGCTACATCTGCAAGGGTGGGACTGCTTTTCCCTTTCAACAATGGGATTTCTTTCAACTCATCCATTGTATTCATTACATATTCAGGTATTTCCACCTGTATCTGGTAGGTATAGGCTACTTTTTCATCTAGCCATTGATTTTTTTCTGTAAAACGGCTTGATGAAGTACTGGCAGTAACAGAACGGCCTATATCTGCAATATTTAATCCAAACTGAGCTACTTTAAGCCTGTCGAGCGTAACAGCTATTACCGGCATTTTAAGTGGTTGCTCAATCTGCACATCCCTCAGGTAACTGATTTGCTTCATTTTATCAACAACTTTACCTGCATAATTTTCAATCTGCGCCATATCTTTTCCTGCTACCCTGACTTCAATGGGGGTTGAAGCGCCCTGGCTCATAATCTTTTCAGTCATATCGATTGGCTCAAATGTTATCCTGAGATCAGGCAAAGCATTAGCAATGTTTTTCCGGAGCGCATCCTTTAGCTCATCTGTATTCACTTTGTAACTTTGATCAAGCTCGACCTGTAACACTGCTTCATTAGTGCCCGCATTAAAAACATAAAGATTACTGGTACCATAACTGCTTGGGACTAAGCCAACATAAGCCGAAGTTATGGATACATGATGATCAACTGTTTTATCAATAATTTTCAATATTTGCTTTACCGCCTCCTCTGTTCTTTCCAGTCGGGTGCCGTCAGGTTCTTTAATGCGGATCTGGAATTGCCCGTTATTTATTTTTGGCATCATATCCTTGCCTATAACGACAAAACAAAGCCCGGCGAGGGCAATCATGCTAATCAAATAAACCGGAATTATTACTTTCTTGTAAGGCATTAAGCGGGTAATTATACCTATGAACCGCATTTTTACCTTTTCAAAAAAATTATTTTGCTCGGGATGGTTTTGTTCTTCTTTGAGGTGCTCGTTTACCTGGATCTCCTCCTTCTTGTCTAATACCTGGCCTGCATGGGCATGTATTTTGCCATGATGATATACCTGGTAACGTTCGGCTTTTATCATCCAGTTGCTTAATATTGGCACCAACGTTTGAGCCAAAATATAAGAAACGATCATGGTTAAACCAATGGACAGCGAAAGCGGTAAAAACATGGCCTTCGGAACGCCTTTCATCAGGAAGGACGGGGCAAATACCGCGAGGATACATAGTAATATCAACAACAGGGGGAACGATATTTCTTCGCAGGCATCATAGATCGCCAGCCGTTTTGATTTACCCATTTCCAGGTGCTGGTGTATGTTCTCTATCGTTACAGTCGCCTGGTCAACCAGTATCCCGATGGCAAGCGCCAAACCACTTAAGGTCATGATGTTGATAGTTTGGCCGCATAAACTTAATAAAAGCACACCTATCAATATAGAAACAGGTATAGTGATGACCACTATCAAACTGCTTCGCAAGTCGCGAAGGAAAAGCAATACCATTAAACCTGTAAGCAATGCGCCAAGGCAGCCCTCTGTGATTAAGCTTTTAACAGCATTCGCTACAAATACAGACTGGTCGAACTCGTAGGAAATTCTTACATCATCAGGAAGCAAACTCTGCATTTCCGGTATTTTCTTTTTCAGGTCCTTCACCACTGACCAGGTAGAAGCGTCTGCTGTTTTTATCACCGGGAGATATACAGAACGCTTCCCGTTTATAAGGGCATAATCAACCGTAACATCAGCGGCATCAGCAACTTTTGCAACATCTTTTACAAAAATTGGTACCCCGTTTTGAGTTTTCACAGGGATGTTGCCAAAGTCTTCTGAATTTTTTTCCAGTGTATTAATGGTTGTAGTAAACATAATGTTATTCAGCCGCAGGTAACCTGAAGGAGACATCACGTTAAACTTGGCCAGCGCTTCCACTACTTCATCGGCGGTTAAATTATAACTGCGTAACTTGTCCGGATCAACACTCACCACAATTGAACGCGAGTTGTTGCCGAAAGGAGGGGGAGCTGATAAACCCGGCACCGATGCAAACAAGGGCCTTATTCGCGTGGTTGCCATATCATAAATATCCTTAAGGCTGCGATCCTTTGATGACATTACTAATTCACCAACAGGCAAAGAAGAAGCATCAAATCGGATTACTTGTGGGGGTAAAGCACCGGGAGGGAAAAATTTCATTGCACGGTTTACCTGTAAAGCAACCTCTGCCGATGCTTCGGCCATATCGGTACTTTCATAAAACGACAGTTTGATAAGGGTTAAACCGGTTATGTTTTTACTCGTAATGGTTTTTACCCCGTTGATATAAAGGAACTGATCCTGCATACGGGTCGAGAAAAAACCTTCCATTTGCCGCGGTGACATGCCCCCGTAAGATTCGATAACGTAAATAGTAGGCAGGTTTAGCTTCGGGAAAATATCTATCGGTATAGTTATTGCACTGAGCACTGCAAATATTAAAAGGCTCATGGTAATCACCACTACGGTAATTGGCCTTTTCAGTGCGAATGTGACCATTGACATAATTAATTATTTTAATAAGTTTAAAACTGTGTTTACCTGGTTCTCGGTAATGGCTTTCCGGAACAGCGCATTAGCGTAATCATATTTTGCCTGCATGTAGTCGGTTTCGGCACGATAAAGGATATTTAGCGCGGCATCGAGCTCTATAATATCCGCTAATCCGTTCTTATACAACGATAATTGTCGCCGGTAACTGGCATTTGCCGCATTTAGCTGGTTGGGGATCTCTTTAAGGCGGTTTATTGCAGTCTGCATTTCTACTGTTGCCTGGTCGGCGCTGTTTGAAAGCAATATCCGTTCTTCCTGTAGTTGTTTTTCATCGTAATCCGTATTGGCTTTTTGCGTGCGCAATTTTAACTGCTTTCGTCGCAGGTCAAAAAGGTTGTAGGATATGCCCAAACCAACTAAAAAATCGCTTCGCTGAAAACCGTACCCGGTAGAAAGGCTATTGTACTGATCGTTTGGAGTGATACTCGAGCCGCGCCCCCATGCGGCAGCCTCCATCAAAACTTTGGGATTATACTGCTTTTTCACCAGTTGTTCCCTTTGCAGGCTGTTTTGATAAACCGATCTGTAAAAGTTGATGAGCGGATGGTTTATTGTATCCTGCGGGAATAAATAAGCGGCAGGCTGATTGATAAGCGCCATTTCTACCGTAGAATCAGGGATTATTGACTGATAGGGGGCGCCACTGACAGCCGAGATCTGCAATTGGACTTGTTTTAGCTGGTTGGTTACCTCAATAAAATTTAACCTGGCTTTTGATAGTTCAGCTTCCGCAATGCTGGTATCAACACCAGCTTTAACCCCGCTGGTAGTAAGGGAACGAATAGAGTTTAATATTTCCTGGGTACGCAGGATGTCCCTGTATTGTATGGTTACAAAATCCTGTAAACGTAATAATTGCAAATAGTTGCTTATTGTGTAAGCCTCCAGATCGTATTTTGATTTAGCAAACTTGTTTTGCTCAACTGTTACGTCTGAGTTAGCTACGTTGTTTGCAGCTTTGTAGGCTCCAAAATTGTAAACATCCCAGTCGAGGGATGCAACCCCCAGGTTTGTTGATGCAGCCGTGGTGACATTTGTATTGTGCACGCCGCTTGAACTGGACGGCACGAGGCCGTAGCCAAAATATGGCCCGATAACATTATTGCTGGTGCCTATATCGGCCTGGTAATTTAACCATAGGTTGGGCAGCCAGTTGTTATGCACTTCAACGGCTTGTGCCTGGCGGATTATGATAGCGGCAGAATCTGTAGCCAGTTGCGGCGCCCTTTGATCTACCATGTTTAATATTTCTTTTAAAGTAACAGATGGCGGTGATTGCTGTGCATCCGCCGCTACCGCTGTTAACAGCAATAAGGCAATCCACAAGTATCTTTTAAATCTTAACATTTTTGATTATGAAATTAATAATAAAACAGATAACACAAAAACATTTAAAATAGCTGGATTATCAGGATGTTTTTGTTTACAAATTACCGCAGGCGGCGGTTAATACAAGAATATTAAATAATGAAATTGCCGTTAAGTAAATAAGCCGGTTGGGGCCGGGGTTTACTTAATTGCAGCCAACGTAAAAACCGGTTGTTTATATTAAACCAGGCACTAAAAACAGCAGGAAAAATAATACTCAAATACGAAGAAAAACGCACAAGCAATCGGATACCAGG
>DATCES010000055.1:0-4405 GCA_036509935.1 Mucilaginibacter sp. | reverse complement strand
CCGCTTGAAAGAACCCCTTTTCGCTCATTTTTCACTGAGAATGATTGTTGTTCCCAAATAATCATTAAAAAACTTCCTGAAATTGATTTATTACCCGTAAAATAAAAAGGCCGCATCATTTGATTTATGATACGGCCTCTTGTTTTTTTAATCTACTGATAATCAACTGCTATCAGCTCGTCATTGCCGCCTTGATAAAAAAATCCAGAAATCAACTGATCTCCAATTCACTATTCAACTATTCACAAAAATTATTACCTTTGCCCAAATCCACCCAAACGATGCAAAACCCAATACTGCTCGACGGACAAAAATTTCAAATTACATTACAGCGATTATGCCGGCAGTTGATTGAAAATCATAACGATTTTTCAGGTTCAGTACTTATCGGCATACAACCCCGCGGCATTTACTTAGCCAGGCGCATAGCAGAAGAACTACGCAAAATATTGCCCGGCAAAAATATCATGCAGGGCGACCTTGACATCACCTTTTACCGGGATGATTTCCGCCGCCGCGAATCGCAACTGGTTCCCAATCAAACAAAAATTGATTTTATAATAGAAGACAAGAAAGTAATTATGATGGACGATGTGCTGTGGACAGGCCGCACCATCCGCGCCGCCATGGATGCCCTACAGGCATTCGGCAGGCCTGAAAAAATTGAATTGCTGGCGCTGGTCGACCGCCGTTATCAAAGGCATATACCGGTATCAGCAGATTATGTTGGGATAGAAGTGGATTCTATCGCATCGCAAAAGGTAGTGGTAAGTTGGGTTGAAACAGATGGAGAAGATAAGATTGTATTGCTATCAGATGCGAAGTAACCTCATTTCGGATTTCGGATGTTCGATTTTGGATTTGGGGAAATAAATACGGATTTGGGAGGTTCGATTTCGGAATTTAAAAAAAGATGATTTCAAAATTTAACCAAAAAACAAATCCGAGATACAAATAAATAATTATGGATAAGATAGAATTAAAACGAAGAACACAAAGGTTTGCTATTGACGTTATAAAATTCGTCGAAGAACTTCCTCCTAAACGTTCATTGAATATTTTATCTAATCAGTTATTAAGATGTTCCTCATCCGTTGGCGCTAACTATCGTTCGGCATGTAAAGGAAAATCAATGGCAGACTTCGTTAATAAAATTGTGATTGTTGAAGAAGAAGTAGACGAATCAGTTTATTGGCTGGAATTGATGGAAGAAGCCGGTTTAGTGAATTCAAAAGATATTTATGTCCTGAAAAAGGAAGCCCATGAACTAACTGCCCTATTTACGGCAATTGGTAAAACAGCAAAAATAAATCAACGGAACAAACAATCTTAAATAAAAAAAATCCGAAATCGAACATCCGAAATCCGAAATAAAAAAATGGCAGGATTATCAACACGACATCTCTTAGGCATCAAGGATCTTAACCCGGCGGATATCCAACTGATATTTGAAACTGCCGATAATTTTAAAACGGTTTTAAACCGTTCGATAAAAAAAGTGCCTTCACTGCGCGATGTCACTATTGCCAATATATTTTTCGAGAACTCTACGCGTACGCGTTTGTCCTTTGAACTGGCCGAAAGGAGATTATCTGCGGATACGATAAATTTCGCTGCATCATCGTCCTCCGTCACCAAGGGCGAGACGTTGATCGATACCGTAAACAATATCCTTGCCATGAAGGTGGACATGGTAGTGATGCGCCACCCTTATGCCGGTGCGGGCATTTTCCTGTCTAAACACGTAAAAGCCCAGATAGTAAACGCCGGCGATGGCGCACATGAACATCCCACCCAGGCGCTGCTGGATGCTTTTTCAATCCGCGAAAAACTGGGCGGAGTAGCAGGCAAAAAAGTGGTGATTGTGGGTGATATTTTGCATTCGCGTGTCGCCCTTTCCAATATACTATGCCTTAAACAACTTGGCGCCGAAGTAATGGTATGCGGGCCTACCACGCTGATCCCTAAATATATCGGCTCATTGGGCGTAAAGGTTGAACATAACCTGGTAAAAGCCCTTAACTGGTGCGATGTGGCTAACATGCTGCGCATACAGCTTGAACGCCAGGATATTAAATATTTCCCATCCCTGCGCGAATACACGATGCTATTCGGCTTAAATAAGCAGATGCTTGATTCGCTTGACAAGGAGATTATTGTAATGCACCCCGGCCCGATAAACCGTGGTGTGGAAATTACCAGCGATGTTGCCGACAGCAAACAATCTATTATATTAGACCAGGTAGAAAATGGCGTGGCAATCCGCATGGCGGTGCTGTTTTTACTTGCGGGGCAAACACCGGCATAGCTGATTTTAGCATGAGGCCAACATTCATTATTCTTTTATTCATCGTTACGGCAACAGCATCGTTGGCCCAAAGCCGCCAGCAGCAAAAGGTTGATTCGGTGTTTGCAATAGTTAAAAAATATTTCAACCTGAAAAATGCCGATGCTATTTATAACCTGGCAGGCGATGCCTTTCAAAACGAATTAAATATAGATACTTTTAATAACGTTGCCAACAAGCAACTTTTCCCTTTGGGTCAAATAAAGGTGTCATCGCTAATCAGCTTTGTAAATAACAACGTGGCTACGTACAAGCTAAAGTTTGATTCCATGACGCTGCAATTGCTTATGAGCCTTGACAAGCGTGATAAATTGGATTTATTCCTTTTCCAGGAATATATTGAACCTGTTGGCGACAAAACAGCCCTGGTGCAAACATCAAATCCGTTGAGGTCTGAAACGGACAAAAAAATTGATAGCGTTGCCCGGGCATATATTCAAAAATCAAATACGGTTGGTGTAATTATCGGGGTAATTGATAATGGCCGGGTCAGCGCCTACAGCTATGGGGAAACCATAAAGGGAAGTGGTAAACTGCCTAACATTGATAACTTCTTCGAAATTGGCTCCATCACCAAAACTTTTACGGCTACCTTGCTTGCTTATGATGTAAATGAAGGAAAAGTTAAGTTAAGCGACCATGTAACAAAATTCCTCCCGGATTCGGTTGCCGCCAATCCCGAACTTAAATCAATTACCCTGCTGAATTTAATTAACCATACCTCAGGCCTGGCCCGGATACCGGATAATCTTATCAGCCATGCCAGTGATGCCCTTAACCCTTATAAGGACTATACGAAAGATTTATTATACGCATACCTTAAAACATGCAGGCTTAACAGCAGGCCGGGCGAAAAATATGCTTATTCAAACCTGGCAGTGGGCCTGCTGGGCAGTATTTTAGAAACCATCAATGGTGAAGTTTTTTCGCAGATGGTAAGGGAGGTCATTTCCAAACCGTTGAGGATGTTCGGCACCGATCAGAATATAAACCCGCTGCTTGCACCGCGCTTTGTACAGGTTTATAACGCCGGCGGCCAGCCAACCAGGGCCTGGGATTTTGACGTGCTTGCTCCCTGCGGGGCCTTACGGTCAACCCTTAACGACATGTTGCTGTATGCAAAGGCAAACCTGCACCCTGGCACAGATGCACTTTCAAAAGCTATTGCATTAACACACAAGGTAACATTTAATAAAGACGTAAAGATTGGCATGGCCTGGCATATCATCACCGTGGATGGCATTGAATATTGCTTTCACAATGGCGGCACAAATGGCAGCAGCAGCTTTTTAGCTTTCAACACCGAAAAAAACATAGCGGTGGTGGTATTGTCAAATGCAGTGGAAAGTACAGATACGCTTGGAACCGGGATTTTGAAGGCGTTGGTTGAGTAGTGAATGGTGAGTAGGACGAAAACACCGGAGCAGACTTCCGAAGTTTTAAAAACTTCGGAAGTCTCTCTACTCACCAATATGCCCCAACGCATAACCAATAAAATTACTCGTCAGTCCATAATCTTCGGTACCCTTGCGGCGGATAAAAAAGCAATCCCTATCTGTATCTAAAAATAAAAATAGGGATAATCTCCCGACCATCCCTATTTTAAAAGTAACATTTTTAAAGTCTCCCCAACCGGGGGAGATTATTCACGTTATTATTTGTTTTTTTTAAGGCGTTCATGAAGGCTCCGCCGTTTAGAGGGGGCTAAACCTCCACCGCCTGCCCTATCAAATGATTGGCATACAAGTATTCCGCTATCTGCACCGCATTGGTAGCAGCGCCTTTACGCAGGTTATCTGATACTATCCAGCAGTTTAAAGTTTTTGGCTGGCTTTCGTCCCTGCGGATGCGGCCTACAAATACTTCGTCCTTATCATGCGCATCAAGCGGCATGGGGTATTTAAGGTTAGCGGTATCGTCAACCACAACTATCCCCGGCGATTTTGCCAGTAATTGTTTTACCTCCTCCACATCAAAATCATTCAAAAACTCAATATTTACCGATTCGGAGTGACCGGCCATTACCGGGATACGTACCGTGGTAGCGGTTACTTTTAT
>DATCES010000054.1:0-3614 GCA_036509935.1 Mucilaginibacter sp. | reverse complement strand
CAAAGCAGGACGGATATAGCGTTAAAATATTGCCCGCATTCCGACCCGACAGGGCTATGCAGGCTGATGATATCCAGGCGCTGAATCTTTATATCAGTCAACTCGAAACGATAATCGGATCCGATATATGCGACCTTGATACTTATTTGGGGGCTTTAAAGCAGCGCCATGATTATTTTGCTGATAATGGCTGTAGTTTGTCTGATCATGGTTTGGAGCAATTATATTCGGCAAACTATACCGAACATGAGATCAGGACAATATTCCTTAAAATAAAAGAGGAAAAGGAATTGACCCACGCTGAAGAAGTTAAATTCAAGTCAGCTATGCTGTATCATTTTTCAGTTTGGGACCATGAAAAAGGATGGGTGCAGCAATATCATGTAGGGGCTTTGCGTAATAACAATACACGGGCATTAACTGAAACCGGCCCTAATACAGGTTACGATTCCATTGGTGATTTTTCGCAGGCAAGGCCCATGTCGAAATTTATGAACAGGCTGGAGGCTGAAGGCAAACTAACCAAAACTATCCTGTATAACCTAAACCCGGCAGACAATGAGCTAATAGCAACAATGGCAGGGAATTTTAACGATGGCGCAGTTGCCGGAAAAATCCAGTTTGGCGCGGCCTGGTGGTTTCTTGATCAAAAGGATGGCATGACGAAACAGTTAAATACGCTTTCGAATATGGGGCTGTTGAGCCGGATGGTTGGTATGCTGACTGATTCGCGCAGTTTGCTCTCCTACCCGAGGCATGAGTATTTCAGGAGAATACTATGTAACCTTTTTGGCGCAGACATTGAAAATGGTGAGTTGCCTGCTGATATGGCGTGGACCGGCAAGATAATACAGGACATTTGCTACTTTAATGCAAAAAATTATTTCAGTTTTTGACCAGTCTGGAGGCCAAATGCTGTTTTACTGTATTTTTATATTAAGACTTTTGAGAGCTAAACTACCAATAATCTCTTCTGGTTTTCGGACCGCCGACTTCGGACTCCCAGATTTAACGTTGCACCCTACCGGAACCGTCCCCTTTAACCAATTCCTGTACTTCGGCTAAAGTAGCAAGGTTTAAGTCGCCTGGGATGGTATGTTTAATGGCAGAGGCTGCTACGCCAAATTCAGCAGCATTTCTCATTGTTAAACCTGTAACCAAACCATATATAAAACCGCTGGCAAACGAATCGCCGCTACCAACACGGTCAATTATGCGCACTTCATATTGTTTTGTATGATAAAATTCCGCCCCATCATATACCAAAGCGCTCCAGCCGTTGTCGGATGCGCTATGGCTTTCCCTTAATGTGGAAGCAATGAATTTAAAACCAAACTTAGCTTTCATCTGTTTAAATACATCTTTGTAGCCATCAAGGTTAAGTTCACCTTTGGTAACATCAGTACCGGCGCTCTTAAAACCTAATGCAGTATCGGCATCTTCTTCGTTGCCAATACAAACATCTACATATTGGCAAAGCTTCGTCATCACTTCACGGGCTTTTTCCTTACTCCATAGTTTCTTG
This sequence comes from Mucilaginibacter sp., assembly GCA_036509935.1. Taxonomy (GTDB): domain Bacteria; phylum Bacteroidota; class Bacteroidia; order Sphingobacteriales; family Sphingobacteriaceae; genus Mucilaginibacter. The sequence continues at coordinate 2,089 of DATCES010000054.1, read as the reverse complement.
CGGTAATTAAGGTCAATGCTGGTGGTGATACCTTTTCCTTTAGCGGCCTTTAAAGCAGCTTCGGTAAGTGCGGCGGCTTTATCGCTCAATGCAGGGGTAATACCTGTAGTGTGAAACCAATCGGCATTTTCAAATATCTTATCAAAATCAAATTCAGAAATATCCGCTTCGGAGATAGCGGCATCGGCACGGTCATAAATCACCTGAGATGCGCGCATCGAAGCGCCGGTTTCAAGGAAGTAAATGCCTAAACGTTTCCCGCCACGTGCAACAAATTGTGTATCAACGCCATAACGGCGTAAATGGTTTATAGCAGCCTGTCCGATGGGGTTTGCAGGCACCTTTGAAATAAATGTTCCGTTTAAGCCATAATTGCAAAGCGCAGCAGCTACATTTGCTTCGCCGCCGCCATAAGTAACATCAAAGCTATCGCTTTGAACAAATCTTTTATAATCAGGAGTTGATAACCTTAGCATTATTTCTCCCAGTGTTACGACTTTTTTACCCATTGTTGTTAGTAGGTTTTAAATTGAAAAATAAATTTACAAATACTTCAAACTTTAACAGAAGCCACCAAAAATACATCAAACCAAACTAATTGCTAAGTTTTTTATAAAAATATCGCAAACGATTACGTAAAATTTTAACAATTTAAGCCGGTTGTTCTATTGTTTCTCTCATTTCTTTCTAAATTTAACCCCTGTCTGATTTATTCCGACAGGTAGCGTTGAATTAAAAAGTAAAATATACGCTGCCGGTTTAAATCAAGGTTTAATTGTCATTAAAAAATAAAGAAAATGAAGATAAAAAAAGCGGTATTAAACAGCATATTAACACAGGGCATGCTGCCCCTGTTTTTTTATGAAGATGTTGACGTAAGCCTGCAGATAATCCGGACGCTATACAAGGCAGGTATCAGGGTGATGGAATATACCAACCGGGGCAAATCGGCCCTGGAGAACTTCAAAGTACTTAGAAAGGCTGTTGATAAAGAAATGGCCGACCTTTACCTCGGTATCGGGACTATTAAAAACATATCAGAAGCAGAGGCTTTTGTTGATGCAGGAGCCGATTTTATTGTGGCGCCCACTATTAACCCCGAAGTAGCAAAGGTTGCCCATAAACATAAATTATTATGGATACCCGGCTGTATGACGCCTACGGAAATATATAACGCACAGAAAAACGGCGCCGAATTGGTAAAAATATTTCCGGCTAATGTGCTTGGCCCCGCGTTTATAAGCTCCATAAAGGAGATATTTCCGGGTATTCTTTTTATGCCTACCGGCGGTGTTGAACTTACGCCCGAAAATATCGGTGCCTGGTTCCATGCGGGGGTCAGCGCGGTGGGCATGGGCAGTAAGCTCATCAGCAAGGATGTTTTAAACAATCATCTTTATGAACAACTATATACCAACACGGTTAACGCGGTTGAACTGATAAAAGCAGCCATGTAAACCAATATGATGAAAGAAAACAGGGTAGGAAGATACAGGTGGGTAATAGCTGCCTTACTGTTATTTTCGACCACAATTAACTACATGGACCGCCAGGTAATCAGTTACCTGAAAGAGTTTTTCTCCATGCCTGTTGCAAAGGGCGGCTTTGGTTGGAGCAATACCGACTTCGGGAACTTAACTTCGTTTTTCACCCTTTTTTATGCTGGCGTTACCATATTTGCAGGTTGGTTTATTGATAAAATAGGCACAAAACTGGGTTTAGCGTTATCGTTGATTATATGGTCGGTTTTTGGTATGCTGAATGCCCTTGCCGGAAGTACGGTTGCTTTACATATTGTTGTCAGGAGCCTGTTCGGTATTGGCGAGGCTGGTAATTTTCCGGCATCTATTAAAACCGTTGCAGAATGGTTCCCTAAAAAGGAGCGTGCGCTGGCTACCGGCATTTTCAACAGCGGATCAAACATAGGAGCCATGATAGCAGCATTATTTGTGCCCTGGTGCCTATACCATTGGGGAAATGACCCCGGATGGAAATATGCATTTATCATTACCGGTGGATTAGGCTTTATCTGGCTGTTTTTTTGGTTTGCGCTTTATAGCCCGCCATCAAAACACCAAAAACTGTCAAA
>DATCES010000053.1:0-8863 GCA_036509935.1 Mucilaginibacter sp. | reverse complement strand
TTTAAAAAACGTTGCCAATGGTTTTACATATAACAGTAGGCCTGTAACGGCCAGGGTTATGCTTATGATAAGTAAAACCAAATTATTTTTATACTTAATGGTAGTGATGACGGAATAATAAAATGAGCGGTTTACCAGGGTAAGGAATATATTGGAAGCTATTAAAACCGCGAATACCATTGTACGTGTAACTGCCTCGCCGAGCCCGTGCTGCACGGCAAACTGATAGGCCGATAAAGTGGCGACGGTAATAATAAGCCCTTGTACCACACTGGTAACCAGTTCATTGAAATTAAAAAAAGTTGTAGTAAACAACCTGGGTTTTTGAACCATCGTGTTTTTTTCCATCGGCTCATTTTCATAAATAATGGAGCAGGTTGGGCCCATTATCAATTCTAAAAAAATAATGTGCACCGGCGATAAAATATTCGGATAAACCCACCCCAAAGCCAGCGGCAAAAATACGGTCAGAATTATTGGAATATGAATTGATATAATATACCGGATGGCTTTTTTAAGATTTGCGTAAATTTTTCGGCCCATAGCTACAGCATCCACCATTTTCGACAGGTCATCTTCCACAAGTACAATAGAAGCGGCTTGTTTTGCTATCTCTGTTCCCCTTTTACCCATGGCAATGCCAATATGCGCCGCTTTTAGCGCGGGTGCATCATTTACACCATCGCCCGTCATGGCCACAATTTCGTTTTTTGCTTTTAAAGCGTTGATGATCTTTAGTTTTGCCTCCGGGAACATACGTGTGAATACCTGGGTCCCTTCAACTATTTCCTCCAGTTCGGCATCCTCTAATTTCATCAACTGATCGCCCGACAGGCTTTTTTCATAGTTCCTGAACCCTATCTGTTTTGCAATAGCAGCAGTTGTGGCCGCATTGTCGCCGGTAACAATTTTAACGGCAATGCCGGCAGCGTAAAAATCTTCAAATACGGCCTGGATGTTTTTCTTTGGCGGATCGTAAAATGCTACGATCCCCTTAAATTCGAATTGAAAATCCTGTTGTTTGGGTGGGAAATCAATCCCCTTAAAATGCGCCCCGCCAACGGCCAATATGCGGTAGCCGTCTATCGCCAGGGAATTAACTGCATTTTCTATCTGCTGTTTTTCAATTGCCGTTAGTTTTGACAGGTTTATCAACGCTTCGGGCGCCCCTTTGGCAGCGATGATGCGATGGCCGTCTTTATTTTCAAATATATGGGTCATCATCGGCGGTTTGCCGCTCAGCGGATATTCGTGAAACATTTTGTACAGCGGCCTTTCATCACTAATCATTATTTGGGCGTAAGCGTTGTGCAATGCAGCTTCCATAGGATCGAAAGGGATAGGCTCGCTTGCCCACATTGCCAGCCTGATAAGTTCCTTTTCATCACCGGTTAACCCATCGCCCATACCAGATATTTTTTTTGATCCGGGCACAAAAAGTTTTGCCAGGCTCATATTATTTTCGGTGATGGTGCCAGTTTTATCCGTACATATCACTGTAGCGCTGCCCAAGGTCTCCACCGTTTTCATTTGCTTTACAACAATGCCCATTTTCATCAACCGCCAGGCGCCCAGCGCCATAAATGTGGTGAAGGCAACAGGGATCTCTTCGGGCAAAATGCTCATGGCAAGTGTGAGCGCTTTTAGCAAACTATCAAGCACAAAGCCCGAATGGAAATAATTTATGGCCCAAACAATTACAAAAATAACTGCACCGGCAACAACCATTTTTTTTACAAAATTGTATATCTGTAATTCTAACGGTGTTTTTTCTTCTTTTATGTTTTCCAGGCTTTTGCCAATTTTGCCCAGCCCCGTTTTACTTCCTATAGCGGTTACCGTGGCAATTGCCAATCCGCCCGCTACGGTTGTTCCAAAGAAAATTAAGTTATCATCCTGCTTTTTGTCCTTGTAAACAGGTAATGATTCGCCGGTGAGTATGGATTCATTTACTGAAAAGTCGTTTGAATGTACAATTACCCCGTCGGCAGGTACTGATTCGCCTTCTTCAACCATCATGCTGTCGCCAACAACAAGGTCTTCAGTTTTTATTTCTTCAACTTTATCTTCGCGGATAACCTTACAATAGGGGCGGGTAAAGTTTTTTAATTTTTCAAGCGCATCGTGGCTCCTCGAATCCTGGTAAAGGGAAATACCTGCCACCAATACAATGGCCGATGCCATGAAAATGCCGTCGCCCGTATTCCCGCTTACAAAATATATCAATGATGCCAGCAGCAATAAAACAACCATTGGCTCTTTTGCCAGGCTTTTTACAGCTCTAAAAATCCTGTTTTCTTTTTTACTTTCTAATTTGTTGTACCCATATTTTTCCCGTGCAAAAAGCACCTGCCCGTTGGTAAGGCCCTTTATGTTAAAATTATTTACCGGCATAGTGGTTGTGTAATATGGAAAGTGTTTTATTGCAAAAGTTCTATTTTTAATCTGGATAAAAAATGATATCGGTCAAACCAGGAACTGATACATTGCATTTTTACAAAGTCCGGGCAGCCATTGTTTGATTTATTAAAAATCAAATTAAGATAGTTGCACATCTTTAATAAAAATCAAGCTCGCCAGATGAGGTAACATAACATTTAATAACAATGCGGGATAAAATGGGCCTGCCATTTAAAGTGGCCGGTTGAAATGTTCTGTCTGCTTCGCTAAGCAGGTTAATGTCCAGGTTAAAACTATGGTCATATTCATAATAGGGGGCTATAATTCGGACATTATAATTAGCCAGTCTTCCCATAGGGCTTATTAACAATTCTATGTAAGCCAAAAAATAATCAGTGTTTACATCAAATGTTTCAAAGGGCAGTTGAAATAAATTCATATATGGGATAAAACCATAATAACTCCCGCCAATTTTTAAAGGCCTGGTCACTATGTCGGTTTTAACAAATAGTGTGTCAAAAAGAAAGCCGAGGTAAGTATTGGTATCCAAAGGGCCTTCGAAAATGTAATTATTGGTATTGTAATTATAGTTTTCAACCAATTTTCCGCTGATGTCGCCAAAACTCCAGATGCCTGTTTTTTTACCATTATTATAATTGCCCGATGCTATTAAGGTTTTGCGTCGGAAATAAGCCTTATAGGGCCCCTGTTTTATATCCGGATGCATTTTAAGCACATAAAACCGCTCAATAACCGCATTAGTAAGCTTGTTTTTTTGACCGACTATATCCTGCGCGCAACATTTGCTGATGTAAAAACAGACAATAAATAAAAGAAAAATATTTTTCACGCTTCTCGCCATTGGTTTCAGCCAATATAAAACATGTTATGCCAATATTCAAAAAGAAAAATTAATTGCGCATTTTTTAAATTCATTCAATAGGGGGAGAAAAAAAAGGGAAAAACAATGATATTATATATTTCTAAATCAGTCCTTTAAAATATAGTCGTCATTTTATTGTCATAAACGGGCAATTTAATATACCTTTAAGCCGTTATAAATGCACGTAACACAAACAAAGGCTCATTTCCCCAATTAATGTCGTTTATTAAAAATGTGCTCGAACCACCTTCATACGGGTGGAAGGACGAGTTTGGACAACTTATAAAACCGGCTCCCCGTCAAATTTCAAAGGAATTTTTCATGAGGTTAAATGTATTTAGAAACAAAAAGAACTGGCTGTCTTTTATCAGCTGGCTATTAGTTTTGTTTTTGGCCCCCTTTTTTATTTTATTCATATTTAAGTATTTTAGCCTAACAGGGTTAATAATTGCTTTTGCATACAGTATGATAGTAATGGGTAGCCATGGCACCATCTGGCACCACAGGTATTGTACCCACAGGGCGTATAAGTTCAGAAATAAATTCTGGAGGTTTTTTACCCAAAACCTTACACTGAAAATTATCCCCGAAGAGATTTATGCCATATCGCACCATGTGCACCATGCGTTGTCTGATCAGCCGGGCGATCCTTACAATGCCGGGGGCGGCTTTTTGTATTGCTTTTTGGCTGATGTAATCCACCAGCCCATAGCCCGTAATATGGGCGAAAAGGATTATAACCATTGCGTAAAATTAATGGACCATACAGGGATACATCCCAATACATATAGTCAATATAAAAAATACGGGTCTGTTGCTAATCCAACCCGTACAATTATAGGTATCATACTAAACTGGGGGTTTTGGTTTGCAGTATTTTATTTAATTGGCGGCATGGCGCTTGTTTGCGCGCTTTTTGGCGCAGCGGGTTTCTGGGCGGTAGGTGTGCGCACCTTTAACTACGAAGGGCATGGCAAAGGGCAGGATAAACGCCGCGATGGTATTGATTATAACCGCGATGATATGTCCATCAATCAAATTTGGCCTGGTTTTGTAGCCGGCGAATGGCATAACAACCATCATTTATTTTCTAAAAGCGCCCGGTCCGGGTTTAAACCCTACCAGGTTGACACTGCATGGTGCTACATAAAATTTATGAGCCTTATTGGTGCCGTCAGTTCCTATAACGACGCGAAAAAGCAATTTTACCTGGTGTACTGTAAAGCCCCGGCAACTGCCAAAAAGGATTTAATAGTACCAAAAAAAGTATTGGTAGTAGCCGAATAAAGAGCTTAGTCTCAAGTCGAAAGTCCTAAGTAGAAGAAAAAAGAATTGGACTTAGGACTTGAGACTATTGACTTGACTCCTGGTTCTTTATTATAGGTTCTCTGTAAAACTATTTCCCGGTTTAATGGCTTTTAAAGTGTTCACCAAGCGTTCATTTGGTGCGTTTAATTCCCGGTAAACTGTAAGTGGTTGATTATCAGGTGTTCATTTCGCGTTCATTTCAAGGCTGTAATTGCTTGGTTAACAGGTATATAGCATTTGTATAAATTCACAAAAAATTAAATAATTGATTACCAGTAGTTAATGAAGCCAGTAAGCACAGTGTTAGTGTGAAATGAACATGAACGCTTTTAAAATGCAGCATATTGTTCCAAATCCACTATTTCAATTACAAATGTAATTTTTACCTTAGTGAACCAATTACAATCTTTTTAAAACCCAATCCCAATGAATAAAAAAATATCTTATGTGTTGGCTATACTTTGCGTTACATTATTGTTTAAGCAAAAAGCATCGGCGCAAAGTAACCCGCCGGAGATATTTGACGGACAGGATGATATAGGCAAAGTGAAACGCGCCGGGAGCGGTACTTATGATGGCAAATCACAGGAGTATCATTTATCCGGATCGGGCACAAACATCTGGGCTGCGCATGATGAATTCCATTTTGTATGGAAACGTATCAAAGGCGATTTTATATTGCGCGCAAATGCCGCCTTTATTGGCAAAGGCGTTGAAGCGCACCGCAAAATAGGGTGGATGGTGCGCTCTTCGCTCGATACAAATTCCAAACACGTTAGCGCGGTAGTACATGGCGCAGGGTTAACATCCTTGCAATACCGCGAAACAACAGCCGGGGTTACCGAAGAGAAGAAATTTGACATGACCTCTGCTGATGTTATCCAACTGGAAAGAAAAGGCGATACTTATACCATGTCTGTAGCCCGTAAGGGGGATATGTTTGTGAGCCAGGAGATAAGTGGTGTTGAATTGGGCGATGATGTATATGTGGGCTTGTTTATATGCGCGCATAACCCGGATGTAACAGAAAGTGCGGTATTTAATAATGTAAGGATAGTGGTACCTGCGCCTGCAAACCTTGTGCCTTACCGGCAATACTTAGGAAGCGATATTGAAATACTGGACCTTGAAACCCAGAACAGCAAAATAATTTATCAGTCGCCAAAATCATTACAGGCGCCAAATTGGATGAAGGATGGCAAACACCTGCTTTATAACAGCGAAGGGCTGCTTTATACTTTCGACCTGAAAACCGTTACACCAACCGTTTTAAACACAGGTTCAGCAACCCATAATAATAACGACCACGTAATTTCATTTGACGGCAAATGGCTGGCCATCAGCAGCAGCGATCAAACAGGTAATTCCATCGGCTGGGTATTGCCGGTTAAAGGCGGCGAGCCGCGCCGCCTTACGCCAATCGGGCCATCATACATGCATGGCTGGTCGCCTGATGGTAAATACATTGTTTTTTGCGGTTCGCGTAATAAGGAATTTGATGTTTACCGGGTACCATCTGCAGGCGGCCCCGAAGTACGGCTTACCACGGCGCCCGGCGTGGATGACGGCCCGGAATATTCGCCTGACGGGCGGTATATATATTTTAACTCGGTACGCAGCGGTTTAATGCAGGTTTGGCGCATGAAAGCCGATGGCAGCGAACAAACCCAGCTCACCAGCGATGATTATGACAATTGGTTCCCCCATGTTTCACCAGATGGAAAGTTGATAGAATATATTACCTTCAACAAAAATGAAGTTTCGCCAAGCGACCATCCATTTTATAAACATGTTTATCTGAGGGTGATGCCTGTTGACGGCGGCCCTTCAAAAGTTATCGCTTACCTGTATGGTGGGCAGGGGACCATCAATACGCCATCATGGTCGCCCGACAGTAAACACCTCGCATTTGTAAGTAATACATCTTTGTTATTTCCCGCATTTCCAATAAGCAAATAATTAAACCATTATGTATAATACATCACGACGGAAATTTATTAAAACAAGCGCACTGGCAGTTGCCGGTGCAGCCTTATTGCCGGATATGTTATCAGCAAAACCCAAAAAGATTGAACGATTGGGTATACAGCTTTATTCGGTACGCGATGCCATGAAAACAGACCCGGCCGGTTCCCTTAAAAAGCTGGCCGATATGGGATACATCCATGTTGAACATGCCAACTACATCGACAGGAAATTTTATGGTTACAGCGCCAAAGATTTTAAAAAACTTTTAACTGACCTGTTCCTTCAAATGCCAAGCGGCCATACCGTAATGACCGCACATGACTGGGATACCAGCAAAAATGATTTTACCGATAAATGGAAATACACCATTCAGGATGCCGCCGAAGTTGGGCAGCGTTATGTGATAAGCCCCTGGCTTGATGATAACCTGCGAGCCGATATGGATGGGTTAAAACGGTTTATGGAACAAATGAATAAGTGCGGCGAATTATGTAAAGCATCCGGGATGACCTTTGGATACCATAACCATAACTTCGAATTTAAAACAAAGATTAGTGATGGCGACCTGTATGATTTTATACTCGCCAATACCGATCCAAAATTAGTTGTGCAGCAAATGGATATAGGTAATATGCTTGGCGGCGGGGGTGTTGCCATGGATCTGCTAAAGAAATATCCGGGCCGTTTTGAGCTTATGCATGTGAAGGATGAAATAAAAAGCGACACAGGCCAGGGCATGGATGGTTATGACAGTACCATACTTGGGCAAGGTGTAATGCCTGTAAAAGCAATAGTGAAAGAGGCAAGAAAAATTGGCGGGACGTCGCAATTCATTATCGAGCAGGAGTCGTACCAGGGCCGGGATCCATTTGATTGTTTAAAAATTGACTTACAAATCATGAAAAAGTGGGGATTCTGATGGTACTATTTTAATTTGACTGTCCAATTGATCTTTCATGGATGCCGATCCGCTGATGGCATTTTATTGGGCGGTTAAACAGCAAACCATTTTTGCTTATACGACGTCCCAATATTTTATGACAAAACTTGTTTTTTATGAATGGTACCCGGCAGGTATATCGTTCACTATCCGGCCACTAAATTTAACCAGCTTAATATTATTCAGCGTAATTGTATCGGTTATAAAATATTTATAAAAAACGGGGGCATTGCGGGCTATCGGGTTCAAAAAATTGCTGCCCATCAGGAATATGCTGTTTGAATAAATATCAACTTTATTTGATATGTATTTTAAATATTGCCCTATGCCTTCATTGTCAATATCCCCGCTCAGATTTACGGTTTTTTCTCCAAGTACAATTATTTTTTCTTTTTCAGGATTTTTACGATAATAGTACTGCGACAGCTTTTCGTCTAAAAAAATAGGTAATAATGATTTTCCCGGAACTGTAGTACTGTCGCGGTTATCAAATATAAATTTATACTTGTGCAAAAGTTTATCAGCTAATTTGTCAGGAAAATTATTTAATGAAAATTGTATTTTGTCGTATTCCCGGTATTCTACAAACGCGTAGCTTTCAGGGCGTTTTTTTTCTTTATTTTCAATAACCTTACGGATAAGTTCAACTGCTGGATTGTCCTTATTGCTATATTTTTGTTTTTTCCCCGATCTTACTTCAACCTCATTTAATTGTTGCGACATTGGAAACAAACTTATATTTAAAACCTGCTCTTTACCGGGCTCAATAGTTGAAAAGGAATCTGTATATCCTAAAATTGAAACTTTTACCTGCCGGTACGGCCTATCGGTACTGATAATATATTTACCCCGACTATTGGTGGTTACACCGGTTACTGTCCCTTTAAATGTGATGTTTGCCCCTGGTATTGCTTGCTTATTAAGTGCATCGGTTACTGTACCCTTTACAATTGTGGTTTGTGCAAATACTACCGATAAAAAAAATAAAAAGAATGTTAATGAAAATATCTTTTTAAAAAACATTTAAAATCCATTTAGTAAACCAGCATAAAATTAAACTAAAACAAATTAAACCAAACAACGGCCTGTAGCAGGATATTAGTATAAAAACCTGCAAGTACGTCATCCATCATTATGCCCCACCCCGCAGGCAACAACTCCAGCTTACGGATATATAGTGGCTTAACAATATCAAAAAACCGGAATAAGATAAGTGCGCACAACACATATTTTATATTAACAGGTAAAAAAAGCAGGCTGATACACATTCCTGCAACTTCGTCAATTACTACACGTGCCGGGTCTTTGCCCCAAATTGGCTCAACAACCGAAGATGACCACACGCCAATAAAGGTTATTAAAAC
>DATCES010000052.1:0-11189 GCA_036509935.1 Mucilaginibacter sp. | reverse complement strand
CCGCTTGAAAGAACCCCTTTTCGCTCATTTTTCACTGAGAATGATTGTTGTTCCCAAATAATCATTAAAAAACTTCCTGAAATTGATTTATTACCCGTAAAATAAAAAGGCCGCATCATTTGATTTATGATACGGCCTCTTTTGCTTTTCATAGATATTGCAGGGTAGATATATGATGGTCAGGCTACTGACAATTCTTGTTGTATAATAGCCTGTTTGTTGCTTATTAAAAATGGATTTTTAACCATAAATGAATTTAAATCTTTCGTTAATATGTTTTTCAATTCGTTATCAAAACGTATTAACAGTTTGCCTACGGCCGCTTTTTTATAAGTTTTCATTGGTTTGTATTTTAGGGTTTTAATTTATTTTGTTTGTCTGTATGATCTTCCTCCGTCAAATTGTCGTTTCTGCGTTTGGCTTCCTTATATTGCCGTAATAATTGTTCCTTATCCCTGTTGTCCGAAGTCATGGAAGGATTAATAGGGTTTTCCCATTCCTTTTCCCGGCTTTCACGATTTTTCTTATTTCCCAGCGCCATCATGTACTGCATTTGATATTGGGTATCCCAAATCAGTGCCAAAGTTTCCTCCGTTTTATTAAATCACCCTCTTTATATAGGATATTATTTTTCGATCAGATGTAAATCGGCAATAATTTAGCTTCCCGATGAATTGAGTGTTGGGATTTTGCTTTTCAGTGTATAAAATTGTAGCCATAAATAACAGCAATAATCATCTGCAAAAATGTTAAAGCATTTTTATAATGATGTTTGATTTAAGCAATTTTTTTAATGACGGTAAAATTTCGTCCCGCTTTTATAAGAATGGGCATTTAACAACCTTTTTCGAAGTTTGTTCCTTTAAATGCCGTAAAAGAAAGGATGAAAGAAGAAAAATTTTCACAAAACGCCTTTGCCATTTAAGGCAAATCAGGAAAGAAATAGATGGTTTTTTGGAAAAGCCGATCAAAAATCTTAATTTTTATACAAAACAAAAGAAAATCTTGTTTTTTGCGCTTAAATTTTTTATTTAATATATTTTTTCTGTCGATTTTTTTAAAAATTACCCAAAAAGCAATTTTAGTATAAAAAACCAATGAAAAACATTATTTTTTTTAACGACAATAAACATTTTTTACACTTTTGTAATTTTTTTTAAAAAATTAGCATATTAATAATAAAATGTTTGTATTTTTGACAATCAAATAGGACGATATGAGTTTTTTACATAAAGATTACAAAAAAATCATATTAATATTAAAAGATAGTGTTACATTTACACAGTAATACAAATAAAAAAGTCTTCTCATAATTTAGGTTTATAATTGGTTAGTAAATGCCCCTGCCCATCAGGGGCTTTACTTATTTTAGGGGTAGGGGGTTGAAAAACATAAAAATATCGAACAATGAATAATGAACTCCGAATATCGAAGTTGAATACTTCACCATTTTACATTCGGAATTCATTATTCGGTATTTAATTCAGCTTTGCTATTCTTTAACTTTTTGTTACTTTTGCCATCCGCGGAAGGCGGTTTGCAGTGGGTAGTTTGCAGTTAGCAGTAAGATAAATGCCCACTGAAAACTGCCCACTGAAAACTCAAAAAAGGGGGATTAGCTCAGCTGGCTAGAGCGTTTGCATGGCATGCAAGAGGTCATCGGTTCGACTCCGATATTCTCCACCCCAATAAAAACCCTCAAAAACGACACTTTTTGAGGGTTTTTTCGTGAAAAACACTATTTTTTTCATAAAAAAGCCACTTTTTTGACGAAACAACACCAATTTTTCACGCAGCCAGCACGGTAAATGCCTGATTTTTGCAGGGTTTTTCACTTGGTTTTAAGCAACTTATATAGATTGCAGGAATGATATTCTGAAAGAAAATTTCAATAGGATCGGATTAGGTTTCGAAAGCTAAAGGCTGAAATTACCTAACTTCCTTTAGTTTAAAAGATGTTGGGCAGCGATATGACCTGCGATATTTTCTCTTCGACTAAATTTTTGAAAAAAGCGCAAATTGCCATTTGTGACGACAGATACGCATAGCTCTTTCCCTTGCTTCTAAAAAAGCCCCTGCCTTTACATGCTCAATTCCCATACGCATTATTGATATACATTTCCATTGCCCTGGCTTCATTAAAACAAAAAGTTTCCCCTAAAAAATTGAAGAAACCGCTAAAATCGATGGTCTAATTTTTAATAAATCATATAATTCATGAAACATGATTCCACTTTTTAAATATAAATAGATTTTTTTTACAGTTTTTTTTAAAAGTGCGTAATTATTTTATAATAATTCATATTATCGCAGAGATTTGTATTTGTATGCAAATAACCAATTTAAACCAGTTTATTTAATTAAAATTTCTGAATTGAACTCATTTTATGAAAAAAATTGAAGCGATTATTCGCACTTCGAAATTTGAAGAGGTCAAAGAAGCCCTAAAACAGGTGGGCATTGATTTTTTCTCCTATTGGGAATGCTCCGGGATAGGGAACGAGCAGGTAACGGAACACCATAGTTATCGTGGTACTGTTTACGACACGCATTTTCTTTCAAGGCTGTTTATTTCGATCGTCTTAAAAGACGAAAATTTGAAAAAAACAATTGCCTGTATCGAAAAGGCAGCTTACACCGGCGAAGTTGGGGATGGTATGATCTTTACTTATAACATTGAAGAATCTATCCGGATCAGAACGGGCGAACGAGGCCAGGCCTCAACGACCGGCCCAAGCGATGAGAATAAATAATTTTTAAACAAATCAATCAATTGACATGAACAAAAAAATACTCATATGCTTATTGATAGCATTTCTGAATATTTCATTTAGTAACACATTTGCTCAAACTTCAAGAAAACCTGATCCGTCCGGCGTCAACACGGGCACATCCGCCGATCTCGACACTGCGGCGTTCAAAGTGGTGGACACGTTGGCAAAAAGGAAAGATACCACAGTAGCTGCGTTAAACAGTTCTGTTAAAAAACTCGCAACTGCTGTTTCAAATGTAGCCAATGCTGATGGCAAAAATAAAGTGGCCATTAATCTGGTTTGGCTGCTGATTGCAGGGTTCCTGGTGTTCTTCATGCAAGCCGGTTTCGCGCTGGTGGAAACGGGTTTGACCAGGGCCAAAAACGTGGCACATACGATGGCCATGAACCTGTTTGTGTATCCGGCGGGGTGCCTTGGATTTTTTGTTTGTGGTTTTGCCCTGATGTTCGGCGGTGTGGGAGCTTTGGGAACGCTTGGGGGATTCGACGGCTTAAATCAGGAATTTACCGTCAGTATCCTGGGCCATTCGTTTGGATTGTTCGGTACGAAAGGATTTTTCATGAATGGGGTGTACGACGTCGGTGTTTTGGGATTTTTCGTATTCCAGGCGGTGTTTATGGACGCTACCGCCACCATCCCGACAGGAGCAATGGCTGAAAGATGGAAATTTTCATCATTTGCAATTTCGGGTGCATTGATAGGGGGCCTGATCTATCCATTATATGGAAATTGGGTTTGGGGCGGCGGCTGGTTGTCGCAACTGGGCGTCAATTTTGGTTTCGGCCATGGGCACCTGGATTTTGCCGGATCTTCTGTTGTTCACTTGTCTGGTGGTGTGCTGGCATTTGTGGGCGCAAGGATGCTTGGTCCGCGTTTAGGCAAATACAACAAAGATAAATCGGCAAATGCAATCCCGGGGCACAATATCCCCATGGCAGTTTTAGGAACGCTAATATTAGCTTTCGGCTGGTTCGGATTCAATGCCGGTTCGACATTTGCAGGAACAGATTTCAGATTTGCTGTTGTAGCTTTCAATACGATGATCGCGTCATGCGCCGGTATGTTTGCTTCTACGCTATGGATCTGGAATGTAAGAGGGAACAAACCTGATGTTAGTATGATGTGCAATGGTTTGCTTGCCGGCCTGGTGGCAATTACCGCACCTTGTGCGTATGTGACACCAGTGGGAGGATTGATCATTGGGTTAGTTTCCGGCGTGTTGGTAGTAGAAGTTACGCTGTTTATGGAGAAAAAACTGAGGATCGACGACCCGGTAGGCGCTGTAGCTGTTCACGGCGCTAACGGCGTATGGGGTGTGCTGGCCTTAGGCTTGTTTGCAGACGGTAATTACGGCGACGGAATCAACGGTGTGAAAGGAACTGTAACAGGCTTGTTTTATGGTGGCGGATGGGGTCAGTTTATTGCCGAAGCAATTGGGGCCGCAACCAATATTGTGTTCATTGGTGCCGCAGGTTGGTTAATGTTTAAATTGCTGGATAAGGTTGTTGGAAATAGGGTAAAACCAGAAGTGGAAATGTACGGTTTGGATTTGCCCGAAATGGGAATAGATGGCTATTCAGGCATCAGGATGGATAAAAATGCCGAGACGCCGTTGTCGAGATAGTTAGTAAAATTGCGCCGACTTTATTGTCCCTGGCATATATCAGAAGAGGCCGTCTCATATTGAAAATATGAGGCGGTTTTTTTTGTATAACCGGATGAGATTTTGTAAATCAACGGCTTGGCGAGAAGGTCAAACGATTTGTATTCAAGCCGTATATCCAAAACCAAATCCAGTTATTGCCTCCGAGTCAGTTTAAAACAAAAATATTAATGACGAACGGAATTAAATTTTTTAATTATAATTGACATTGTTTATTTGTGAAAAAATTGACGTTTAGACGTTGTCAAAAAGTTTTCGAGCAGAGATTAAACCAGCATGACTAAAAAAACAAAGTATATAAATAACTGATTTATAATAAATTATAAACATTCGTGGATGCTCCGATATTCTCCACATCGACAATCAGCCACTTAATTGTGTGAGTGGCTTTTTTTATTCCCCGCATTCACAATTTGCGGCCCGGCTTATAGGGCATTAATAACCGTAAAATATTCAAAAACGATTATATCTGAATAATGTATTAAGGAGCCTCCTTGTTTTAAAATAGATTTTAGTCCTGTTTTGATACAACATCGTCTTTAGTCAATATTTATTCCCATTTTTAACGAATAAAAGACACTATAATGCTACTAAAAAACACCTTTGTGCACCACGTGCATTTCTGGCTCAAAAATAAAGCCGATAAGCAGCAATTAATTAATGGCCTGCAAACCCTTCTCCCGATAACCCATATCCGCGATATACATATTGGGGTACCGGCCGACACATTTCGCGATGTAGTGGACCGCTCGTATGATGTATCGCTGTTGATTCTGTTCGATAGCCCCGGGGCGCAGGAAGCGTATCAAATTGATCCTACCCATGTGCTTTTTGCTGATAATGTTGCCAAACCGTTGTGCAGCAAAGTGGTGGTGCTGGATAATGTTAATATTTAGTTGGTCGAACTATAAATTCCATGAGCAAACTAAATCTCGATAAACAAGAAAGCGAATTTTTAAACAAGGCGGTAACCCATTGGGAAAAAGAGCATTTTATTGATGCCGAACTTGCCGAAAACCTCCGCAATTCGTACGAGGTTAAAGGCTTTGACTGGATGCGGCTGGCAAAATACTCGTTTTGGATAGCTCTGGTATGCGGCGCAATCGCTGTCGGATCATTGATAATTAACGACACATTTATCAATTGGCTTAAAAATCTGTATTATACCCCTGATATAGTGATAAGTATGGTATCGGGCATGGCCGCCGCTGTTTTATTTTATTCAGGCAGGCGCCGGGAGATGAAGTATCCTGAAAAGATATTCAGCAATGAGGCGATTATATTTACCGGCGTATTGTTTACTGCCTGTTGTATTGCTTACCTCGGCAAAACTTTTGACAATGGTTCGGGCCACTTCTCGTTATTGTTTTTATTATCGGTTTTTGTATATGGCTTTTTAGCCTGGCGGATGGACTCGCGGATGATATGGTTATTTGCTTTGGTTTCGCTGGGCAGTTGGTTCGGTACCGAAACCGGCTATCAAACCCATTGGGCCAATTATTTTTTAGGATTGAATTACCCGTTGCGGTTTGTGCTGTTTAGCATAGTACTGGTAAGCAGTTGCTATATTCTTAAAAAGCAACAATGGTTCCACCGGTTTTGGGAACTTACTTATGTGGTAGGTTTATTGTACCTTTTCATGTCTTTATGGTTATTAAGCATATTCGGCAACTACGGCAATATTGATAAATGGTGGCAGATCAGGCAGATCAGTTTATTTTACTGGGGCATCATTTCAGGGGTTGTGGCAGGGGCATTCCTGTTAGTTGGTTTAAAAACAAAAGATGTTATCGCCCGAGAATTCGGGATCGCCTTTTTGCTCATTTTTATTTATACCAAATACTTCGAATACTTTTGGGACCATACCAATAAAACCATGTTTTTTGCAATTTTGGGTGCCTCGTTCTGGCTGATTGGAAGGAAGGCCGAACGGATTTGGAATTTTAAAACAAAGACCGGCTGATTGGGTCAAATTCGGTTGAGTACATACCGGGGGATGTGTAATTTTGTAATCCCCTAAATTCAGCCCAATCAACTTCTCATCTAATCAAACAATCGGCTAATACTTAAAAAACACCAGGTTAACCTGCTTCACATCAAATTAATGTATGTATAAAAAAATAGTTTCGTTATTGCCTGCCGCCACAGAAATTGTTTGTGCTTTGGGCCTCGAAAAAAACCTGGTTGGCCGGTCGCATGAGTGCGATTTCCCGATATCGGTAAAACAATTGCCGGTATGTTCCGAAGCTAATTTGCCGGACAATTTAAGCAGTTCGGCCATTGATTTTACAGTAAAAGAAATTTTGGCAGATGCCCTATCGGTGTACAGCATAAACCGCGAATTGATAAAACAATTAGCCCCGGATATTGTGATTACCCAGGCGCAATGCGAAGTTTGCGCGGTATCACTTAAGGATGTTGAAGTTGCCCTTAACAATTACCTCGATAAACATGCCTTTATTGTATCCCTGCAACCCAACAGCCTGGATGCTATTTTTAATGACATTACTACCGTTGCCGATGCATTAAATGTAACAGAAAAAGGCAACACCGTGCTGGAAGATTTGCACCAACGGGTTGATATCATCCGCCATAAACTAAAATTCAGTGAAAACAAACCAACTGTTGCCTGTATTGAGTGGCTGGAACCATTAATGATATCAGGTAACTGGGTGCCTGAGCTGGTGGCTATTGCCGGTGGCATTCCGATATTAGCCGAACCTGGTAAACATTCCCCTTATGTGCAATGGCAAGAAATCCGTTTGAACGATCCTGAAATCCTGGTCGTAATGCCCTGCGGCTTTCCTATAGAACGTACCCTAAAAGAAATTTACCTATTGCTCCAATTACCCGGCTTTGCCGAAATGAAAGCCGTAAAAAACAACCGTGTTTATATCGCGGACGGCAATCAATACTTTAACCGGCCCGGGCCACGCACAGTTGATTCTATTGAAATCCTCGCCGAAATTATCAATCCCAAACAGTTTATTTTTGGATATGAGGGGGATGGGTGGGTAAAGTTTGATTTGTGATAATCCTTTAAACTTTTAGCTCTAAACTAATCTCCAGTAATACTCATTGTTATTTACCGCATTGCTTTTGACCAATGTGTGTAAATAATTCAAATAAAACGGCGATAATGGCAACGCTATAGCTGTTTTAAACGTATAACACCATCCGCTCATATTGATAATTGAGAAGGGACAACAGACATTTAAAACATTTGCATCAATTGCTTCGTTAATAAGTTGCTATTGTTTATTTTATCATAAATAATTGACATTCAATATTTAACCAAAAAACGATTATGGATATTGGTTTAAAAAAAGATGTACCGGAAGTAAGGCTCAGGGCTTTCAGGGCAATTGATGAACCAGAAACGTGTGAACTGTTCATTCAAGGGCATAGCGATGTTTTAACCAGTATTGGCGTTAAAAAAGTTACCTCCTCTAAAAATGAATGGGCGAGAAACCCTGCTTCTTTTGTATTGATTGTAGAATCTTTAGATCGGAAAAAGGTATATGGGGGCGCAAGGGTTCATGCAGCCGGCGGATCAGAACCGTTACCTATCGAACAGGCCACCGGTTCTATTGATCCTGGAATTTTTGACCTGGTTTTGCGCTTTGCACAACAGGGTACCGGAGAGATATGCGGTTTATGGAATTCGCAGGAACTTGCCGGATATGGAATAGGAACCCCTTTACTGATACGGACGCTTATTGCAATTTCAACTCAAATTGGTTTACAATCAGTCTTCGCATTATGTGCCCCCTATACTGTAAAGCCTGTTGTAAATTGTGGTATGGTGCTTTTAGATAGTATTGGCAATAAGGGCACTTTTTATTATCCAAAGCTGGATCTGATTGCAACGGCCATGATCTTAAAAGATGTTTCGGCGTTAAGCCTGGCTATTGAGGAGGATAAATCTGCGATATTTCAAATGAGGGCCCACCCCAACAATTTAAAGATACACGAATTAAAAAAAAGGGAGATCAGTATTGATTTTGAGCTTAGCATCCCCAATCTTGAACTTTGGTACCTGTCTAAAACAATAGCAACATCCCAACAGCGGACTCTAATAAATGAAAATTGACTTACTGTTATATACATTATACACACACCTTTATGAATAATATTGAAGGCTTCCTTGCAGATTTTGAAAATACAAAAGATGTTCATAAGCCAATTATACTCCGACTGAATAATCCGCTGGATAAAATAACTTTTGACGGGTTGTTTGAAGGTTCCAAAATTAAATTCGCCTGCGATGACATATCCGGCCAGTTAAGGGAACTTATCAAAGGGCAAAATCCATCGGTAAAAATCAGGCAGGACGAATATCCCCGACTTGTAAGTAAGCATTTAGCAGGAAAAGATATTGGGGGCTATGGCGTATGGGTCTATTATCCATGGAGCCAACGACTTGTGCACCTGCTTGATGAAGATGAATTTATTGAAGTACGCACGAACAGAAACAGGTATAAAATAACCAAAGAGGAGCAGGATAAACTCCGAACAAAAAAAATCGGGATCGTTGGTTTGTCTGTAGGGCAATCAATAGCATTAACATTGGCTATGGAACGTACTTGCGGAGAACTCAGATTAGCCGATTTTGATACCGCCGAGCTTAGCAATTTAAACCGGATACGAACCGGTACACATAACCTTGGCCTAAATAAAACCGTTATTGCCGCCCGGGAAATAGCCGAATTTGATCCTTACTTAAATGTAAAAATTTTTAATGACGGGCTTCATGCCGGCAATATGGATGAATTTTTTACTGATGGCGGCAAATTAGACCTGTTTGTCGAAGTTTGCGATGGCCTGGATATTAAAATTGAAAGCCGTTTTAAAGCCCGTGAATTGAAAATACCCGTTGTTATGGATACTAACGACCGTGGCATGCTGGATGTTGAACGCTTTGACCTTGAACCTGAAAGGCCTATTTTACATGGCCTTGCTGATGGCCTTGACCCTGATAATATTAAAGACTTGTCTAACGAAGATAAAATCCCGTATATATTAAGGATGATTGGCGCTGATACCATATCTACCAGGTTAAAAGCATCCATGCTTGAAGTGGAGCAGTCTATTAATACATGGCCCCAGTTGGCATCGTCTGTTACTTTAGGGGGAGCGCTTACAACTGACGTTTGTCGTCGTATTTTATTGGGCCAATACCATGACTCGGGAAGATATTATGTTGATTTAGACGAACTGGTTAAGGATAATGAGATTGAGAAAGCAGTACCTGTTCCTGAATCCTATATAGGCCCTCCGGAATTGACTAAAGATGAAATGCTCGGGTTTGTCGGGGATTTTATACCCAAAACAGAAAGTACCCACCTAACTGAAGATACTATAACGGAAATAGTTCAAGCAGGTATATTGGCGCCTTCGGGGGGTAATGCGCAGCCCTGGAAATTCGTCTATAACAGCAATGGGCTGTTTGTATTTCATGACGAACATTTTTCATATTCATTACTTGATTTTAATAATCTTGGTTCATACTTAGGTATAGGCGCTGTCATTGAAAATATAAATATAAAATCGTCGGCCTTAGGTTTTCATATTATAGCCGATTACTTCCCGTTAACGGACAGTAGGGTTTTAGTGGCCCATGTAGCATTTGAAAAATCTGAAAGCTCCGAAATTAATAAATACCTGGAGAAGGGGATTACGGTGCGGGTTACCAACAGGGAACTAACGGCTAAAGAAACGCTGCCGAAAGATTTTTATGATCATTTACAATCATCGATTAAAACGTATCATGGCGCAGAGTTACATATTGTTGATGATGAAACTCAAATGAAGGATTTGGGTAAGGTACTCGCAAGGGCGGAAATGTTAAGGATTTTACACCCAAGGGGGCATTATGATACTTTTAGCAGTGAATTAAGATGGTCGGCAAAAGAAATACAAGGTACAAAAGATGGCCTCGATGTAAATTCATTAGGAGCTACAAACTCAGAAGTAGCTGGTTTTAAAGTAGCAGGCGACCCCCGGGCCATAGCCTTTTTAAGACAGCTTAGAGGAGGAACTGCATTTACCAGGTTAGTAAACAAAGCGGTGGCTGCTTCATCGTCGTTGGGTATTATTACCATGCCGGGATATTCAGAGCTGGATTTTTTGAAAGGCGGACGTGCTTCTGAGCGTGTTTGGATTGAGGCAAACCTGGCAGGGGTATCTTGTCAACCAATTGCTCAATTCGTATTTCTGCTGGCCCGGCTAACGCATGGAAATGACGGATCGTTGGAAGGTTATTTTAAGGCGGAGCTTGAAAGTTTAGGAAGAACTTTTAACAGCTTGTTACCACATTTAGCAAACAAGCAGCCCGTATTTATTTTCAGGTTTTCAAAAGCCGGGGAACCTAAGGTACGGTCCTTAAGACGGCCAATTGAATCGTCATTTACATATTTACCCCATAATTTTAGCTAACCGTAAATATTAATCTTATTTGTAAGCTTGAAAATATCAATTAAAAATATGCGGAAATTTAACATTAACAGGAAATTTTTTCTGTTTGTTCCTTTATTCTTTCTCTTCGCATTGAATGTTAAATCACAGGTAATATATGATGGTAAGAAAGATATAATTTTTGTTGGGAGTGCCATTAAATATTATGTTGATACCACTTCTTCTCAAAATATAAAAACTATTCAGCAACAAAAGAAATTTATACCTTCTAAAGAAAAAGTCCCTGATTTTGGCTTGCTTAAAGTGCCTGTTTGGTTAAAGGTAGAAATAACCAA
>DATCES010000051.1:0-3229 GCA_036509935.1 Mucilaginibacter sp. | reverse complement strand
TCATGAAATACATGAAACGCAAGCTCCGAACCCGGTAACCAAAGATCACATACGGGCCTTGGTTAACAAAGAAACGCAATTAGTGCAGGCACAATTTTCCGCCCTTGGTAATCTTAAACCCGGGAAGTTCAGGCATGTTACCATGATGTTTCTTCTCCGTGCTACCAATTTTCTCGCCCCCCATCTTTTCAGTAAAGGAAGATTATCCGGCATACCAACCGTTCATTTTGCACGTTGGCTTATTATTGATGAAGGAAGACAGATGCTTTTCCTCAGTAATTACGACGGCAACTCCGAGAATTATTTGCGCGATTTTATACATATAGCAGCCAAGCAATTAACGCTGATGTTTTGCCACGCGGAAGGATATCCAAAAACAAGGCTAATGGTGTTTGGTGGCGCAAAAGATGCAGAAGGTTTTATGGCATGGGCACATTACAGGCAAGTTATTACCAATGTATGGTACTCCGCCTATAAACAGGTATCCGTAAAAAATATCTATAACAACAGTAAAATCAGAAATGGGCTGTACGGCTCAATGACGGAAGCCGAAGCGCAAAAATGGCTTGGTATTATCTAAACAGATATAACTTAAATGTATGCAGGAACCAATTAATGTAAAAGATATACAAGGTATTATCATCCGCGGTTATTCCCAATTTCCCGCTGCGGAATTTTTATTGCTTTCAATGAAAGATGCCACCCTTTCAAAAAAATGGCTTTCATCAATAGTAAAAAATATTACCCCCGGAAATGTTAAGCCGAAAGATGTTGCAGCACATATCGCTTTTACTTTCGCCGGTTTAAAGATGATGGGGCTCAGCCAAAATATCCTTGATAGTTTTCCTATTGAACTGGAAGATCGCATGACCACAAAACATAAACAATTCTTTTTAGGGGATTATGGTGATAGCGATCCGGCCAATTGGGACTGGGGGTCTGACAATACAATGCCAGTGCATGTTTTATTGATGTTATATGCAAAAGATACGAACACGCTTGCTTCGGCCATTGACGCATATAAAAAGGATTTTGATACTTATAGTATTCAGCAAATACAGTCACTCGGCACTACTGTTTTATACGAACGCAAAGAACATTTTGGTTTTCATGATGGCATTTCGCAGCCCACCATTGAAGGCCTTAACCGAAAAGATAGTACTCAAAATTTGCTCGCTGCAGGTGAGTTTATTTTAGGGTATAAAAACGAATATGGTCAATATACACCCAGTCCTTTCGTACCTGCCGAAGCCGACCAGTCAAACCTGCTGCCAACTTCGCAGCAAACGGCTAATCATGATCTTGGCTTAAACGGCAGTTACCTGGTTTTTCGCCAGTTAAAACAGGATGTTTCTTTATTCTGGAAATATATAGCAGGTGTTACAAAAAATATGGATGGAAGTGTAAATGAAGAAGAGATGATTAAACTGTCTTCTCAAATGGTGGGGCGCTGGCCGAACGGTACACCTGTAACTTGTTCACCCGACCAGGAATTAGCTGAAATGGAAGACAAAAATGATTTTGATTATCGTCATTCTGACCCTGATGGTTTGAAGTGTCCTGTAGCCTCTCATGTCAGGCGGTCTAACCCGAGAGATGCCCTGGATACGACCAGGCCTATTTCGCTGGCCATTTCTAAAAAACATCGTTTACTACGCCGCGGCCGCTCTTACGGCCCTCCTTTGACAGAGACCTTAAAGCCAATTGACTGTTACAATGCCACTAAATGTGACGATGACCGCGGACTTCATTTTATAAGCATTAATGCAGAAATCGGCAGGCAGTTTGAATTTGTTCAGAATGCATGGGTAAACAATATAAAATTCAACGGATTACATGAGGAGGCTGACCCTCTTGTTGGCAATCATCATAATCCGCAGGATGTAAAAAAAACCGGAAGCTTTTGTGTGCACAGTGATCTTGTACGAAAAAGAATGACTGATGTTCCCGAATTTGTTCAAGTAAAAGGCGGCGCCTACTTTTTCATTCCCGGCATCAGGGCATTAACCTTTCTCGCAAATTTTTAAAATTATGCCAGGGCAACCCGAAACAGGAAAAGAGTATATTCAACCTAATGAAGAGCAGGATATTGATATTATCATTGATACCATCATTCAATACCTAAAAAAAACCTATCCTTCCGGCAACACCTTAAGGCAGTTTCATGCAAAAATGCACGGCTTTGTAGAAGCCGTATTCAAAGTTGATGACAACTTACCACCTAATATTCAGCATGGTTTTTTACAGGCTGGTAAAAGCTATAAAACATGGATACGATTCTCTAACGGTAACGCCAAAATAGTGGATGACCGTAAAGGAGATTTGCGCGGCATGGCAATTAAACTATTGGATGTACCCGGAGATATGCTGGTACAGGATGAAGCCAGTCCACAATCGCAGGATATATTATTGGTGAGCTATCCAACGCTGATGACAGCTGA
This sequence comes from Mucilaginibacter sp., assembly GCA_036509935.1. Taxonomy (GTDB): domain Bacteria; phylum Bacteroidota; class Bacteroidia; order Sphingobacteriales; family Sphingobacteriaceae; genus Mucilaginibacter. The sequence goes on along the minus strand of DATCES010000051.1, from coordinate 788 downwards.
TGTGGCTGGCTTTAAAGCAAATATCAATGCACTTTGCGGTGGTCTTATTGGCGTTATAAAATTTGGAATCAACCCCTTCAACTGGCCAACGCTAATCCGGACGCTGCAGTCTATGAAGAAAATGAACAATCTATTCAACCAGCAATACTGGAGTGTAAGCCCTTCAAGGCTGGGAACTACTGACCAGGCTATTAAATACAGTGTTGCCCCTGCATCAACACCAACCATTTTGCAACCTACCAAAAAGAATCCTCATTTTTTGCGTGATGTAATGCAGGAGGAATTAAACCAACAGGATTTTATTTTTCATTTCATGATACAATTCCAGGAGGATGCGGTGTCTATGCCCATAGAAAATCCTTGCGTGGAATGGAAATCTCCCTGGATTAAAGTTGGGGAAATGACTATACCACGGCAAGTATTTAATACTGTGGAGCGCGATGCTTTAGGCGAAAATGCAAGTTATTCGCCCTGGCATAGTCTTGCTGCGCATCAGCCACTTGGTGGTGTCAGCCGCGCACGTAAAAAAGCTTATGCAGCTATTGCTGCGTACAGGTTACAAAACAATCAAAACTTATAATGGGCATACTGAAGGGATTCTAAGGTTGCCAACCTGGAGAGTGTTCTTAAATTTGGAGTTACTTTATTGAAGGTTGGCAACCTTTCGACAGAATGTAGATTTATCAAAAGGGTTTTAAGGTTGCCAACCTTGGAGAGTACTGTTAAATTTTGAGTTACTTCTTAAAAGGTCTCATGTATGAGAAGAGGGATTTAGCAAAGAAAATGGG
>DATCES010000050.1:0-5157 GCA_036509935.1 Mucilaginibacter sp. | reverse complement strand
TGGCTTTTCTTCGCCTGCTATAATTCCGGTGTACAAAAAATATAATTCAATAGGTAACTATGTATCCATAAGCAATGCCGACCGCAGCCCCCAGCTTAATTACCTTGCTACAGTTTACAATGGTTTGGATACACAGGATTTTGAATTTAACGGCAAGCCCGGCAATTACCTGTTATATTTCGGCAGAGTACATCCCGATAAGGGAACGGCAGAAGCGATAGCGATTGCTAAAAGAAGCAACCGCAAGTTATTGATAGCGGGAATTATACAGGATGAAAATTATTTTAAAGAAAAAATAGCGCCGCAATTAAATTCACAAATTGAATATACAGGCCCCGCCGGGCCTGGAAAAAGAAATGAACTTTTAGGTAATGCATCCGCATTGCTGCACCCCATTAATTTCAACGAGCCTTTTGGCATGAGTGTTGCCGAAGCCATGCTTTGCGGCACACCCGTAATAGCATTTAACAAAGGCTCGATGCCCGAACTGATAAGGCACCAAAAAACAGGCTTTTTAGTTGATGGTATTGATGAAGCAGTTGAAGCGGTAGGCAGGATAAAAACTATTAAACGTATTGATTGCTATGAATGGGCCGTTTCACAATTTTCGAGCGATAAAATGGTAAGCGCTTATTTAAAACTTTATGAGCAAATATTGGCAAATCCCCTTAAAATTCCGTATTTTTGAATCAATCCATATTTTTCCCGGCACCAGGTAAATACGCAACAAAGTGATATTAATCATTTTTGTAGTTGCCGTACGCACATACCTTAGTCGCCAATAGTGGCTGAAACCATTATTGGTGAACAAACCTTAAATTACCGACTCATTTTATGTATTCAAAACGGTTTGACTTTAGGCCAGGCAGTCAATTATCGGCGAGGGCCGTTTTAATCTGGCGGATAGTTCAGGCTGCTGTTTGGCTGGTTGGCGCCGCCATTTTATATTGTTTATTGTTTTATCCGGCACTTGGTATTTTATTGTTCTGGAACATATTGATCCCTGTAGCGCCTGCATTATTTGTTGTGGCCGCAGGCGTTTGGCGGAATGTTTGTCCTTTGGCTACTACAAATTTATTGCCGCGCCATTTGGGGTTATCAAAACGCAGGAAACTTTCGGTAAAGCGACTGGGGATTTTTAACCTGATAGCTGTAATTGCTTTGTACGTTATTGTCCCCTTGCGCCATGCCTTGTTTAACACAAACGGGCCCGCAACAGGCTTGCTGATTATTTCGATGACTGTTATAGGGGTAACAATGGGATTTTTTTATGAATGGAAAAGCGCCTGGTGTTCGGGCTTATGCCCCATACACCCGGTTGAAAAATTATATGGGGGAAATGTGTTGAGGCCGGTGCCCAATGCGCATTGCGATCAATGCATGAAGTGCGTAGCCCTGTGCCCCGATTCCACGCCAAACGTTAACCCCAAATTTTCAGTAAAAACCGACTATCAAAAAACTACCGCTTTGCTTATTGTTGGCGGCCTTCCCGGGTTTATATGGGGTTGGTTCCATGTGCCTGACGAAACACAGTTAACATCCCTGAGTGCATTTTTTGGCGTTTATGAAATGCCCCTGCTCGGTTTAACGGTAACACTTGTTATTTATGCAGTATTGTCATCAATAATCCGACCTGAATATGAGCGGAAACTGGTCAGCTTTTTTGCCGCATCGGGCGTATCGTGCTATTACTGGTATCGGATCCCGGCTTTATTCGGCTATGGTAGTTTTGGCAAAGATGGCTTGTTAATAAACCTGCGGAATGTGGCGCCCGGATGGAGTATTACGGCGCTAACAATTGCAACAACAGTTTTCTTTTTTTATTGGCTGTATTACCGTAAACAAAGCAGAAAAAGCTGGCTGATCAGGCCTCAGTTCGGACATAAACATAAAACGATTGTCCGTAAATTATCAGCATAAAAAGCCGGATGAATTAAGGGTGAGGCAAAACAAACAAAACGAGTTTTTAGAGGCGCCCGGTACAAAAAATTCCGTTTTGGATCAGCTATCCATGTTGGTGTTCGCTTCCATTTGCGGCTACTTAATTCGGGTCTTTTCTGTTTGTTACAACTTATTCAGGCCTTCAATCAAAAGTTTACTCGTTTCATTAAAATACCGTCGTACCCCAAAGCCCATTACACTTTGTATGCCGCGACCGGCGTTTGTTAAAAAAACCTCATCGGCCTCGTACAATATGTCAGGATTAATCTGGGCTTCGGTAACCGGGATATTATTTTGTTTGGCAAGCTTAATAATCACCTGGCGCATTACCCCCTCAACACAGCCCTCGCTTAAAGCCGGGGTATATAATTGGTTTTGGTACAGTATAAATATATTTGAGCTGCCCGCTTCGCACAAAAAACCATGCTGGTTCAATAAAAAAACATCATCAAGCTTGTTTTGAATTTTATACAGGCCTGCCATTACATAGATCAGTGAATTACAGGTTTTAATATTCGACAGGTAATTGGTGGGTTTTGGCAGATCGGTAAATATATCCATTATCAAGCCTTTGTCGTTTAAAAAATACCGGGGTTCATCTGATGGCTGCAATTCAAGGCACCAGGCCATTTTATTTCCCAATGGCGCGTACAGCCCTTCCGAATCACGGAAAACCGTTAACCGCAAACGCCCGTGTTTAGCTTTGTTGCGTTTGGCAAGATCCTCGGTTTTTTCTTTCAGGAACCAGGCATCCATTTGCGAGTAGCTGTCAATTTTGAGTGCTTTCATGCCCCTTTGCAAGCGGTCGGCGTGCAAGTCTGCAAATTTAAGCTGGCCATTCATCATGCGCATACTCTCAAACAAGCCATCGCCATACCTGAACGCGCGGTTATTCAGCCCAAGCAGATTTGTATCCGCAGGAAGTATTTCGCCATTAAAATTGATAAAAACGGGAGTCATAGATGTTAGATATGAGATGTGGGATTTGAGATACAAAGCTATGCGATTTTAAAGTACGGGCAGGGAAATATCTCAGGTTTCAAATCCCGTACCCGCCAAGCTATACCGCCGCCACTTTTCCAAAACTGTTTCAAAATCCGGCGGCAGGGGTGCTTCAAATAATAGTTGTTTTTTTAATGTGGGATGTAAAAACCCCAATGTTTGCGCGTGCAGGGCCTGGCGGGGCATAAGTTCAAAACAGTTTTCAACAAATTGCCTGTATTTGCTAAATACAGTCCCTTTCAAAATTTTATCGCCGCCATAAGCTGCATCGCTAAACAGCGGGTGCCCAATGTGTTTCAAATGCGCCCTGATCTGGTGGGTACGCCCTGTTTCCAATTGGCACTCAATCAGCGTTACATAACCCATCCGCTCCAGAACTTTGTAATGCGTTACGGACCATTTCCCTTTTTCGGGATCATCGTAAACATACATTACCCGCCGGTCATTCACGCTGCGGCCAATATAGCCGGTTATGGTGCCGCCCCCCTCAAGGTCGCCCCAAACCAAAGCAAGGTACTTGCGTGTAATGGTATGGTCAAAAAACTGCTTTGCAAGCCAGGTCATAGAGCGTTCATTTTTGCTGATCAGCAACAAGCCCGAAGTATCCTTATCAATACGGTGCACAAGGCCGGGGCGGCCGTCATTTCCGGGTAAAGTTGGCAATTGCTGAAAGTGATAAACCAGGCCGTTTACCAATGTACCCGTATAATTATTATAGCCGGGGTGCACCACCAAACCGGCGGGTTTATTTACTATAAGCACATCGTCATCTTCATACACAATATTCAGCGGGATATTTTCGGGATATACTTCCGTATCGCGCGGCGGATGGGGTAAAACTACGGATATTACATCTGCCGGCTTAACCTTATAGCTTGTTTTAACCGTTTTATCATTTACCAGTACATTTCCAAGCTCAATAGCGTTTTGTATGCGGTTGCGCGATGCGTTTTCAACCCGGTGCATCAAAAACTTATCAATGCGTAAAGGCGATTGCCCCTTATCAACAATAATACGCAGGTGTTCGTATAAATCCTGTTCATCCTGCTCAATTAACCCGGTTTCATCAGCCATCTGGGCAAAAGTACTCGATTTATTTTGATTTCGGATTTCGTCTGCCGGGCGCAGATTGGGATGTTTAAAAATTTATTTCAAAAACAATATTTATAAATGTAATTGTTTATATCTTTATATACCTGATTTAACTATTTATAAACCTAAAAACATGAAAAAAATTTACCCAGTAATTACAGCCATAATTTTAGTTATTATGGTATCCCGGGCAAACGCCCAGTACGGGAATGGCAGCGGGAACGGCAGCGGAAATAGCGGCGGAAATAGCGGCGGATTTGATCAATTAATTAAATCGAGCCCTGCTGATGCCACAAAACTTTTTGAAAACTATGCCGAACCTTTATTTAAAGGCTTTGGAATAGGTTTAAACAGCGGCTGGAATAATACTGCTAAAACCAAGAAATTACTGCATTTTGACCTTCGGATTTCGGCTAATGTTGCCATGGTGCCCACCAGCGCGCAAAGTTTTGACATAACCCAGATCGGCCTGTCAAACCATTTACAGGTTGACCCATCATCGCAAACCAATATGGCGCCAACCTTTGGCGGCAGCAAAAGCGCAACAACCCCGTTAATGGATATTAAGGATAACAACGGGAGTACCATCGGAACATTTAATATGCCAAACGGGGTTATCCAATATATCCCGGCACCTGACATACAGCTAACGGTAGGATTAGTTCAGAATACCGACTTAACTATACGCACTATGCCTACCATCAATATCGGCAGTAATTCAGGCTCAATAGGGATGATCGGATTCGGCATCAAACATGATATTATACAGGATTTTGCGGAGAAAGGAAAAACAATGCCTTTTGACCTTGCTATTGCCGTAAATTACAATAAGATCAGCTATGATAAAACACTAAGCGTACAACCGGATAATGGCACTGCCCCGGCATCTGGCAGCCAGACGGACTTTTCAAACCAACGCATCTCAGGTTCGTTCAGCGGAACGTTTGTGCAAGCCATTATCTCTAAAAAATTACTTTTCTTTACACCGTTCCTGTCATTAGGTTACCAAAGCGCCAATACAACCTTTGGGGTATTAGGCAATTATCCTGTCACTTCATCTTCGGGAACCTACACTACGGTTACTGATCCTGTGCATATTAACGAAACCAGTATAAGCGGTTT
>DATCES010000049.1:0-6942 GCA_036509935.1 Mucilaginibacter sp. | reverse complement strand
TTACGCTTATTTACCGCCTGCTTTGCCCCTCTATCTGATTTTTGGGTTCCTGTGTTATTGGTAATAACTATTATCACCCTGTTTATTGGTAACATAACCGCGCTTTATCAGCAAAGCTTTAAGCGTATGCTGGCATTTTCGAGCATTTCGCATGCAGGCTATTTACTTTTTGCTATTGTTGCATTAGGGGCAAGTTCCGCAAATTCGGTGTTTATTTATGCAACGGCTTACTCCATTGCCTCAATAATTGCTTTTGGCGCTCTGATACTGGTTCATCAGCAATCAGGCAGTGATAATTTTGAAAGTTTTAACGGCTTATCTAAAAAGAACCCTTTTCTGGCGCTTGTATTAACTATTGCCATGTTGTCGCTGGCAGGTATCCCGCTTACGGCTGGCTTTATCGGCAAGTTTTTTATGTTTTCGACTGCTTTAAGGCAATACCAGGTTTTGTTGGTTATCCTGGCCGTAGTTAATGCCATTATTAGCATTTTTTATTATTTCAAGGTAATTATAGCCATGTATTTCCGCGATGCGGAACGCGCAGAGCTTATAGTACCTGTTTACTATAAATTTGTTTTTGGCTTTGCAGCATTGGCCATTATCCTCATTGGTATTTATCCGGGCTTCATTTCAAACCTCATTTAATTCTGTAACACAGGCAATACAAATTAATTTAATTATTTGTAGCTTTACAGATATAGTGAATGGATAATTTTTGGGAATACCTGCAAACTTTGACGGATGCTCAATCCATTATAAGCATAGGTTTTTACTTTTTGCTTATTGTTGTTTTTGCTGAAACCGGCCTGTTTTTCGGTTTTTTTCTACCGGGGGATTATCTGCTGTTTATGGCCGGCCTGTTGTGTTCGACTGAAAAGTTTGATATTTCTATTTATACGCTTGTATTTTCGTTGATTGGGGCCGGTATTTTAGGTAACTATGCAGGATACTGGTTTGGGTACCATACAGGGCCCGCATTGTTCAAAAAAGACAATTCGTTCTTCTTTAAAAAACACTATGTAGAGATTGCTGAAGAGTTTTATGCCAAACATGGCGGCAAGGCATTGGTTTTAGGCAGATTTTTCCCTATTATTAGAACTTTTGCGCCTATCTTTGCAGGAGTGGTAAAAGTTGATTTTAAAAAATTCACCCTTTATAACTTTACAGGCAGTATTGCATGGGTAACTACTTTTACTTTAGCCGGATTTTTTTTAGGCAGAAAATACCCCCAGTTAAAGGATTATCTGGAATATGTTGTTTTAGGAATGATATTAACTACAAGTGCCCCGCTTATTGCAGCGTTTTATAAACAAAAAATGCAAAAAGGCACAAATGTTAAGGAATTAAAATAAAAATTATAAATGAGCACACAGCACCCCTGGCACCAGGTTTCACCGGGCGATAATATTCCTGAAATAGTAAATGCTATTATTGAGATACCAAAAGGCTCAAAAGCCAAATATGAGATCGACAAAGAATCAGGTTTGTTAAAGTTAGACCGTGTGCTGTTTTCATCAGTAATGTACCCGGCAAATTATGGCTTTATACCCCAAACTTATTGTGATGATGATGACCCATTAGACATCCTGGTGCTATGTTCGATAGATGTATTTCCAATGTCGATCATCGAAGCAAAGGTAGTAGGGGTAATGCACATGGTTGATAATGGCGAACAGGACGATAAGATTATCGCGGTTGCGAAAAACGATATGTCGATAAATTATATTAATGACCTTGCCGAACTGCCGCCGCATGTGATGATTGAAATAGTACGCTTTTTTAAAGATTATAAAAAGCTGGAAGGCAAGAATGTTACTATTGAGCACCTGTTAGGGATGAGGTATGCGCATAAGGTAATAAAAGAGAGTTTGGAATTGTATCAATCTACTTTTCCGGTGTACCAATAATTAATTTATGGCACCTAATCTTCAAATAAACGGTTTATATCTTTTCCTTACCTTTTTCCTGGTTTTGTTAAACGGCTTTTTTGTGGCTGCTGAATTTGCCATGGTAAGGGTGAGGGGGTCGCAAATTGAGATCAAAGCGAAATCAGGGAGCGCGGTAGCAAAAGTTGCCCGCAGCATAATGCATAACCTTGATGGCTACCTGGCGGCTACCCAATTAGGGATCACAATTGCTTCGCTGGGTTTAGGTTGGGTTGGCCAGGAAGTGGCTACGAAGTTAATGCTTAACCTGTTTTCGTTATGTGGCCTGGTTATTACGTCAGGCTTTATCATTAACACCAGTCATGTTGTAGCCTTTGCTTTTATTACAATTTTGCATATTGTATTTGGCGAACTAGCCCCTAAATCAATTGCCATACAAAGGTCGGTACGTACAGTAATGACCATTTCTGTCCCGCTCCGTTTCTTTTTTGTGGTTTTCAGGCCTGTAATATGGATGCTGAACGGCTTTGCCAATTTTGTTTTAAAGCTTATCGGTATAAACCCGGTACAAAATGAGGCGAGCCACAGTTCGGAAGAACTTCAGTATTTGCTCGACCAGGGCAAACAGACAGGCGCATTAGATTCAACAGAACATGAGCTGATACAGAATGTTTTTGATTTTAATGAGCGCGTAGTTAAAAATATTATGATACCCCGCACCAAGATATCAGGTATGGATATTAATACCGGCAAAGATGAGTTGCTGGAAATATTAATAACCGAAGGCTATTCGCGCATACCTGTTTATGATGACGTTATTGATAAAATAGTAGGTATTGTACATGCCAAGGATATTTTACCCTTATTGGCCCGTAATGCGGAAATTGTTTTAAAAAATATTATCCGCAAGCCTTATTTTGTTCCCGAAACTAAAAAGATAAATGACCTGATGGCCGAGCTACAGCAAAAACGAATACAAATTGCTATTGTTTTGGACGAGTTTGGCGGCACGGCAGGCATGGTAACACTTGAAGATATAGTAGAAGAACTGGTAGGCGAGATACAGGATGAGTATGATGAAGAAAAGCCTATAGTTGAAAAAATAAACGACCGTGAATTTATTGTAAACGCACTGGCGCCGATTTATGATGTAAACGGGCACCTGCCCCATGATTTGCCCGAAGACGGTGATTTTGATACGGTATCGGGCTGGCTTGGTGATATTTTTGGTAAAATACCCGATGTTGGCGAACAAAAAGAATCAAATGGCTATAATATTACGGTATTAAAAAAATCAGACCAGAATATTGAATCAGTTAAACTGGAATTGCTGATAAATGAAGAAGATGCTGTAGATTTACATTAAAGCTAAAAGCGCCAAAGCTTTATGCCTTCAGCTTTGTGCCTTTGGCTTTTAGCTTTTACTTTTATGCTTTTTTATACCCCCGATATTGATCCTGCCCATAAACAATATTTTCTGAACGAAGAAGAGAGCAGGCATTGCATCCGGGTGCTGCGGCTTGAAAATGGCGCTGCGGTACAGCTGATTGATGGCAAAGGCGGGTTATACTATGCCACGATAATAGAAGCCCATCCAAAAAGAACAATTCTTCAAATAAATTCGATAATAGCTTCGTTTAATAAAAGGAACCATTATTTGCACATCGCGGTTGCCCCTACCAAAAATATCGAACGGATGGAATGGTTTTTAGAAAAAGCGACAGAAATTGGGATTGACGAAATAACGCCAATTATTTGCAGGCGTTCCGAGCGCAAAGATGTAAAGGTTGAAAGGCTTAATAAAATTATCACATCAGCAATAAAACAATCTGTTAAAGCATATCAGCCGGTTTTAAATGAACCTGAGACATATAACCGGTTCATAACAAAACCGTTTGAAGGGCAAAAATTTATTGCCCATTGCGAAAAGGGAGATAAAACCACCTTGCAGGCCGAACTTGTTCCCCGGGGAAAATACATGGTATTGATAGGGCCAGAAGGGGATTTTACGACGAGCGAAATTGCTGATGCTTTGCATATTGGTTTTAAACCCATAACTTTAGGCGAAAGCCGCTTAAGGACCGAGACAGCGGCACTATCGGCTTGTTTTGAGGTGAACTTTTTAAATAGATGAGTTGAATTGGTTGATTAAATGGGTGATTGATTGAGTTGATTTGGTGGGTAGTTGAATTTGGGCTACTGAGCTATATTTTTAAGTTTATTTAATTTATGAGGAAGCTTGTTTATGTAATTAGTGCTTTTATGCTATTATGTGTAATCAGCAGCTTTAATGTGCCCCCCACTTATAAAATGGCCAAGCTTAAATATAATGGCGGCGGCGATTGGTATGGCGACCGGACTGCATTGCCCAACCTGATAAAATTTTGTAACGACAACTTAAAAACAAATTTCCAACCGGAAGATGAGGTAGTGGACGTAGGCAGCGCCGAATTGTTTAACTATCCGTTTATTTTTATGACAGGGCATGGCAACGTAATATTTTCGGATCAGGAAGCGCTGAATTTACGAAAGTATTTAGCCGGCGGGGGCTTTTTACATATCGATGATAATTATGGATTGGATCCTTATGTCCGCCCGCAAATGAAAAAGGTTTTTCCCGAGCTTGATTTTGTTGAACTGCCGCTGAACCATCCGATTTACCATCAAAAGTTTAGTTTCCCGGTGGGTTTGCCTAAAATACACGAACATGACGGTAAACGTGCGCAGGGCTTTGGCTTAATCTACAAAGGCAGGCTGGTGTGTTTTTATACGTATGAATGCGATTTGGGGAACGGATGGGAAGATTATGGCACATATCCCGGCGATACCCAGGAAACCCGTATAAAAGCCTTAAAAATGGGTGCAAATTTGGTTCAGTATGTATTAACACAATAGTATTAACGTTATTGAAACGTAACAAATTAAATATAAGCCAGTTTTCAATACAAAAGCTATTTTAGTGCAATATCTAATGAAAAATGAAAATAGTTCGAAATATCCTTGAAATATTTAAAATAGAAGGCAACCAGGTTGCAGAAATTTGGGGGGCAGGTATATCTCCGGAACGGTTCCCTCAAAAAGTTTAAAAATTAAAATATGCTCCAGGTAAAAGTAAACGGCAATTATAATTTCGAAGTTGATAAAAACGGCGAAAGGCTGATCATCAATGGTGATAATGTAACCGCTGATACCAAACAACTGAATGCAAATGCCTGGCATATTATTAACCACCTGAAATCGTACAACGTTGAAGTGATCAGCTTTAATTATTCTGAAAAAACTGCCGAAATCAAAGTGAATAATAATATTTATAATGTTACTGCAAAAGACCAGTTTGATATTTTACTTGATAAATTAGGGTTAAGCAGTTTGAATGCATCCAAAATAAGCGAGATAAAAGCCCCGATGCCCGGTATGGTACTCAAAGTTTTTGTTAACGAGGGGATGGAGGTGAAAAAAGGCGATAACCTGTTTATTTTGGAGGCGATGAAAATGGAAAATATCATTAAATCCCCTGCCGATGTTATTGTAAAAACGGTTAAAATAAAACCCGGCGATAAAGTGGAAAAGGGACAGATATTAATGCTGTTTTAAATGAGTCCGAAAGTCAGTAAAGTCCGGAAGTCCGAAAGAAGCTGCATTTGCTCAGCGCATAAAAGCCTGATGTTTCGGTTAAAATAACTTAATTTATATAGGTTCAAAACGAAAAAAGCAAGATAAATCCTGCTTTTTTCGTTTTGAAATCTATTTTTTAAAAGTCTCCCCGCTAACCAGCGGGGGAGATTAAGAGGGGGCTGGGGGCTTATTACCTTGCTTTAAATGGTTTTGATTTTTTCACACTGTAGTGCGGCTTTCCTGACGGACTGATTTCGGGGGCTCCAACCAGGGTCATTGCGCAACGGAAACCTACTTCGGCGCTTGCATCGTCTTCATTCATAAAACGACGGGTTGCCGGGTTTAACCAAAAAGCCAGATCATTCCATGAACCGCCCTTATATACCTTTGAATGATCGTTAACCAACGTGGTACTGCCGTACAACGAGGTACTCACAGTATCATTATACCCTCTGTAGTCCGGATTATAGGGTTTGCCGCTAAGCGGGTTTTTTTGTGCGGATACAGCAGCTTTTGCGCTATCTGCCTGGCGCAAAGCTAACAAATCGCTGTATTTAAGCTTTTTATTTGATTTTGAAGGGTCCTTGATCGGGCGGCCATATTTGTCTTTAGCATATAATCCTTTAGCAGCATCGGCAAGGCGTTTATTGGTAAATTCATTTCCACGGAAAGGGTTAAAATCCTGAAATTCTTCAAATGACGTCTGCCGATAGGTATCCTCTACCCATTCATTAACATTACCCGCCATATTGTACAGGCCAAAATCATTTGGCGGATTGGACCGCACAGGGGCTGTTATATCTGCCTTATCATTCAAATAACCGCCAACGCCCATGTTATCGCCCAGGCCACGTTTAAAGTTAGCCATAATCAATCCGCGTGTTACCCTTTTTCCAGAACGCACGCCTAAACCATTCCACGGATATATTTTACCATCATTAATATTTTCAAATTGGGTATTTCCAATCAAAGCTAATGCCGCATATTCCCATTCAGCCTCGGTTGGAAGGCGATAGGCCTGTTTTAAAATACCATCTTCCAAACGCACCGGCCTTACGGGTTGTTTCCCGGCTTTACCGTTGGCGCCTGTGGTAACTTTTGCGTTGGGGCTTAAGTCAGTAATCATTTTCTTGCCGTCAATTCCTGGCCCGGTATCCTGGCCGTTCAGGTAAATATCGGTATTAAATGGTTCTTTATTAGCTGGAACGGGGGCCGCTTTCGCATTTTTCCCTTTTCCAGACAAATCGTTCCATGATACCAGGTTGCCCCGTTGGCGTAAAATATTTTCGTTTACACGATCTGTGCGCCAGGTACAATAATCCTGTGCCTGGTCCCATGACACACCCACTACCGGGTAGTCCTGGTATGCAGGGTGCCTTAAATAGGTATCAACATAAGGTTCGTTGTATGATAAGGGCTGGCGCCATACCAAAGTATCCGG
>DATCES010000048.1:0-2602 GCA_036509935.1 Mucilaginibacter sp. | reverse complement strand
GTCAAGGTTGGGCGTTTCTATTTTCTGGATGGCATCGTGCGGATCTACCTGGTTGATGATACACTCATAAATGCTGTTTTTTATAGTTCGCGGGTCAAACCCAATCCCGGATGTTGAATTTGCTTGCGGATCGGCATCAACCAGTAATGTTTTAAACTCTAACACGGCCAAACTTGCAGCCAGGTTTATTGAAGATGTGGTTTTACCAACGCCGCCTTTTTGATTGGCTAAAGCAATAATTTTACTCATTTTATATTTAAAAAAACTTATAAATGGGTTTTTGAGAAAACGAAATGCCAGTATAAAAATTTCTGCTCTCGCGTACTTTTGTCACCGGGGCTAAAGATACGTATTTTAAATAATTCAGAAATCCACAGCTTTAGCCTATTTACAAACAAATTGCTGAGTAGTGAGCGGTGAGCGGTAGGTGGTGAGTGAGCGGCGGGTGGGCTAATAACGGGAGTATTGAAGTATTGATTTATTGATTTACTTTTGTCCGGTAGTTTTTTCGTCAGGAAACATTTCAAAAATTATAAATAAACTAACTCACCACTCACTAACTCACTAATTCACCGCTCACTAACTCACCATTCACTAACTCACTGCTCACAATATGGTTACCATAATTTCAGCCACTAACAGGCCCGGAAGTTCCACCTTCAAACTGGCGCGGTATTATCAGAAAAGATTGGGTGAAAAGGGCCTGGAAGCCGGGTTGCTTTCGCTAAGCCAATTGCCGGGCAATCTGATCGAAAGTGACCTTTATGGTAAAAGAAGCGCGGGATTTGAACCCATCCAGGCTATCATTACCCAAACGCAAAAGTTTTTATTTGTAATACCCGAGTATAACGGCAGCTTTCCGGGGGTATTGAAAGTGTTTATTGATGCCTGTAGCTTCCCCGGAAGCTTTTATGAAAAAAAAGCTGCTCTTATTGGCTTGTCATCCGGGAAATACGGGAACATCCGGGGTTTAGACCATTTTACCGGCGTTTGCCATTACCTGCATTTACACGTTATGCCCTTAAAGATACATATTGGTACAATAAAGGAGGAACTTGACGAAAACGATAACCTTTTTAAGGAGGATACTGTTCAGTTTACCGATGAGCAGATGGATAAATTTATTTTATTTTGATTGTTTTTTTGATTTCACTGATGGTGGAAATCAAACAATTAACTTCGCCATAGCGAATGCTGCAGCGGCAGCGAGTGCGCCAATAAACAGCACTTTTAACGCTCCCGAAAACGCCGGTTGCCCGGTTACCTTGCTTTTAAAATATCCGAAAACAAACAGGCACACCATGGTAATAGCGCAGGAGTAATACAGCGCAATGTGCGAATCAGGAATAAAAAAGTAGGGTGAAAGCGGGATAATGCCACCAACAATATACGATATCCCAATGGTAACCGCGCTTTGGGTTGCACGGTTGGCTTCGGGTTTTTCGAGGCCGAGTTCATAACGCATCATAAAATCAACCCATTTATCTTTATCTTTTGCCATCTCGTCGGCAATCTGGCCTTGTAATACCGCGGATAGCCCGAAACCGGCAAACACTTCTTTAACCTCTAACTTTTCCTGTTCAGGCACCCTTTCTATTTCCTCATATTCGCGCTTTAATTCGGAATTATAATGATCGGCTTCGGTGCGCCCCGCTAAAAAGCCACCCAGCCCCATGGCTATTGAACCGGCGATGATTTCTGCAATACCGGCTGTAATCACAATGCCCGAGTTGTTAACCGCCCCGCTTAACCCTGCAGCCAGCGCAAAAGGCACAGTTAACCCGTCAGACATGCCGATAACAATATCGCGTATAGTATCCGAGCTTTTTAAATGGTGTTCGTGATGCATTTTTTAAATATACTTGTATATAACAGCATATTTACAACAAAAAGCAATTTATTATTAATCTTAGTTTTTACTGCCCTTAATAATCATGATATTCCGGCTTGATGAACGCATATTGTTTCCCGACCCGGATTTGGCGGGACCCGATGGACTATTAGCCGTAGGCGGCGATTTGTCGGCGGACCGTTTGCTGCTGGCGTATCAAAGCGGCATATTCCCCTGGTACAGCGATGATACGCCCATACTTTGGTATTCGCCGCATCAACGGTTTGTACTTTATCCCGATGAATTAAAGATATCCAAATCAATGAGGGGGATTTTGCGATCAAACAAATTCCATGTTACCACAAATCAATGTTTTGATAAGGTGATAGCCGCCTGCTCAACCATTAGCCGCGATGGACAGGACGGCACCTGGATAACGGCAGATATGAGGGCCGCATACCTTCAGCTTCATCAGTTAGGGCACGCTCATTCAATTGAAGTGTGGCAACAGGATATTTTAGCCGGTGGTTTATACGGCGTACAAATTGGCAAGGTATTTTGCGGCGAAAGCATGTTTAGCAAGGTAAGCAACGCATCAAAAGCTGCGCTTGTATATTTATGCAAAAGCGGTTTATTCAGGCTGATAGATTGCCAGGTGCACACCACTCATTTAGAATCAATGGGAGCCCGGCTGATTAGCAGGAAAGAATATATGCGGGTGGTGGGTAGTGAGAGGTGAGTTGTGAATAGTATCTTTGGTAAGAAGTTGGC
>DATCES010000047.1:0-5632 GCA_036509935.1 Mucilaginibacter sp. | reverse complement strand
TAGCTTAATTGCGCATCAAAGCCGGATTTTACATCTTTAAATAAAAAGGACAAATTGCCAATATGATCTGCCTGCCCTTGTAAAGGCCTTGTTTGGTTAACAAAAACAGGGTTTGGCGAACCATTGATATTCCCGAAATTATCTTTTAAGGTTGTTATAGACGAATGTGTATAGCTATAGTTACCGCTCAATCCAAATTTCCCGATAAATTTAGAAGCAACTAATTCAATGCCGTAATTAGTAGCATCGCCGGTCGGGTTTGTTGGCCCGTAAAGCACATCGGCATTATTAGCCGTAACAGCAGTACCATTTAAAGTGAAGGTGGAGAATTCAATTGGGTTAACTATTTTTTTATAAAAAGCGCCGATCAAAAAGTAATCTGTCCCTGAAAAAGTTTTGTCGTACCGAAAATCAATATTATCTGCAGTGGAATGTTTAAGGTTGTAATTTCCAGAAGATGTATATAATGAACCGGCGTCTGTAGATGAACTTGATGGGATAAGGTCATACAGGGTTGGCCTGCTTATACCTGCAAAATAGGATAACCTTAAATTTTCTTTGTCATTTAACAGATATCGGAGGTGCAGGCCAGGTAAAATATCCATATAGTGAAAGTTTGCGGATTTACCCGGAAGCGCTGATGAAAGCATAGAAACATAACTCTGGTCGGTTGTTTCTTCCCTGAGGCCTGTAAGCACCTGGAATTTTTTGATGAACATTACTTTTGCTTCTATATAAGCAGCCGAAACTGTTTCGTGTGCGGTATATATATTTTCGTCATTAGTAAGCCCCATGGCGGCCTCGGGGTAGGGGATAAATTGAAACACCGCATTATTTATTCCGGTATAAGGTTGCGCAACGCCGGCATTTTCCAGATACGCATTATAAAAACCATTTCTATCTTTTGATCTGTAAAGACCGCCGGCTGTTATGGTAACATTTTCGAGGGGTGTATATTTTAAATTAAGGTATCCTGCTTTGTCCTTGTCTTCACTGTGCGTCCAGGTGCTTGGTAAATTACTGAGTTTAAGCAAAGGGGTCGAAATTGTTTCCCTATAGGTTTCAAGGGTTAGCTGATCCGGCGTTTGCGAACTTCCCGCTGAATAGGCAAATGTCCAATCGCCTGTTAAATTTTTGACTATTTTATCTTTACCGCTTAAAGAAACGTTCGTTAATCTTTTACGGTCATAAATAACTCTGTCAAAATAATCAACCTCGCCAGAACCGCCTAAGCCGGTTACTGTTGCGGCCCTGTGCTGATTATTATCAAGCTGCAGAAAAATACCATAAAGGTTTATGGTATGGTCGGGGGATATAAAATAATTAAACATGGAATGTATTCCCAACCTGCTCTGCAAAAAGGAATATTGCTGGGTTTGTTCATTTGAGAACGCCGGTGTGTTTGGCGGGTTATCATTTGCTCCCTGGCCCTGATAGAATAGCCTGTTGCCCCCCGTATATTGCTGCGAATAGCTGCCCCCTAACATTACGCCGAGGTGATGGTTAAAAAACTGGTCGCCCAATGTAAAACCGCTTTGTATATTCAGCGGATATTTGACATCGTGGAAATTCAGCTGGCTTGTGGTTATATCCGATATTTTGGCTACATATTGAGGACCATAAAGTTCTGATGGCGATAAAAAATTAATGCCTTTGTTACTAAATCCCGAAAATGGCCTCGTAAAAAACAAGGTATTAATACCTGTGCCCAGGTTTGCTGTAAATGTAAGGTGGCGTGACCCTTCTTTCATTACAATATTGGTAGCGCCGCCTATTGCATTCGCTTCCATATCGGGGGTAAGTGATTTATTGACTTCAATACGCTGAACAAGTTCAGCCGGGAACATATCCAATGGTACTGACCGCTGGGTAACATCAGGGCTAGGCAATATTATTCCGTTGATAGAAGTATAATTATACCTTTTGTCCAACCCGCGTATAATCGCATACTGGCCATCGCCGCTGCTTGTTTTTTCCATGGAAACACCCGAAACCCGCTGCAGAACATTGCCAACTGTCAGGTCTGGTGAAAGTTCGATTGCTTTAGATGATACAACATTTAATAGCTGATCGGCATTCCTTTCCTGGCTCCTGGCCTTTTCTTCTGCAGCGTTGCGGCTTGAAGTGACGGTAACATCAGCCAGTTCTGAAACCAGCGGGGCCATCCTGATATCAACAATTTTTTTTTCGTCAGTGTGCACTGATACCGCCTGTGATAATTTCTCATAACCGATAAAACTAGTTATCAATGTATAAGTGGCAGGTTTGATGTTTTTGAACCTGAAATAGCCGTCCAATTGAACAAAGGCCGACTGGCCTGTTTCCTTTAAAAGAACCGATGCGCCTGTTAAGGTTTCATTACTTGTTTTGTCAATAACCTTCCCGGTTAATGTTTGGGAAAATGACTCATTGCAGATAAGTAACAGCAGGATAAGGATGGCGGGATAGTAAAAACGGTACTTGGTAAAAATTATTTTCATAAAAAGCATTGATAGGTTAAATTCTTATTTTAATAGTTTTGCTATTTTGATTTTGCTCAAAGTTGGGAAACACTTAGCATGAAACTGGGGCAAATCAATTTCATAAACGAAACATAACATTACCAGACAAAATATTTTAAGATTGCTACAGAATTGAAAATTGACAGGCTTCGGGAAACCTAACTAATGAAGATGCTTTACAGGTAATCCGGGAAAAATTGGTATATAGTGCGGCGTTTTTTGGGTTATCCATAACTTTAGTTTACGCTAATATTCAATTAATGATTTCTTAACATCAGAGAAGTAACTTTGAAAAAGCGAATGAAAGTTTTAATTATTGAAGACGAACATGAGTTGGCGATAAGTATTAAAGCCTATCTGGGCCTTAATACGTTTATATGCGATGTAGCTGAAAATGCTTTTTCGGCAAGGGAAAATATTGCGGCAAATACCTACGATTGCATTGTTTTAGATATAACACTTCCGGACGGAAATGGAATGGAAATTTTAAAGGAAATAAAGAAGGCCGGCAACCCCAGCGGCGTACTTATTATATCCGCCAGGAATTCATTGGATGACAAACTCAACGGACTTGAAATAGGGGCGGATGACTATTTGACAAAGCCTTTTCATTTGCCTGAATTAGCTGCAAGGATACATGCTATAAACCGGAGGCGTATTTTTTCGGCAAACGATAATGTGGTTTTTGATAAACTAAATATCAACATCCAGGATATGAATGTGAGAACTGAAAATGGCCCTATCGCAATTACAAAAAAGGAATTCGACTTGCTATTGTATTTTTTAGCGAACAAAAACAAGGTTTTAACCAAAGAAGCCATAATTGACCATTTATGGGAAGAAGAGTCGAACATTACCAATAACTATTCGCTCATTTATTCGCACGTAAAGAACCTGCGAAAGAAATTAATTGAACATGGTTGCCCTGATTATTTTAGTTCTGTTTATGGAATAGGCTACAAATTCAGGATACCTAAAAAGGACTAAAGCTTAAATTAAAATATCAAACCTGTATTAATGAAACTTGTTGCAAAATATAACCGGTATACATTTACGTTAATGACGTTAATCTTTATAATATCCAGCGCAGCATCCTATTTGTTGGTTATATATGTTTTTAAAAATGAGCTGGACAATAATTTGCATGCAGTACAAAAACGGATACAAAATTATGTAGATGAATATCATAGTATTCCACTTATAAGTTTAGTTAACGATCAGAAAATCGAATTTAAAAAAACAAATACTAAACTTTTTAAGCCTGCTATCAAAGAAGTTGAAACGTTTTATAAATACAAGAAAAAAAAACATCCGTCAAGGCAGTTGCAGTATACAATGCCAATTAATAATCAATTATATAAAGTAACAATTACCCAACCACTCGAAGGTACCAGTCACCTAACCGGCATAATATTAGAAATTTGCATTGCAACTGTATTAAGCCTTTTTATAGCCACATTATTAATAAATAGGACTGTTATGCTTAAAATGTGGCGGCCATTTTATCAAACCATTAACGAAGTAGCTAAATTTGATTTTAACTATCCCCATAAGTTAAGTTTCCCTGAATCAGAAATTGAAGAATTTAATTTCATGATCGATACTTTACAAATCGCTACAAACAGGGCTACTGAAAACTACGGGATATTTAAAGAATTTACAGAGAATGCCTCCCATGAGATACAAACGCCTTTGGCTATTATCCGTTCAAAACTTGATCTTTTGGTACAGCATGAGGGCTTATCGGCCACTGAAATCGCTTCCCTCAGGAGCGCTTACGGTGCAATTAAAAAATTATCACGGTTGAGCAACGACTTGTTATTGCTCACAAAGATTGAAAACGATGAATACAATACCAAAATTAATATTGACCTTAAAGACAAAATTGAGGAAAAGGTAAATCAGTTCCATGAATTATGGGAAATGGACCATATAGAAATTAAAACATCGTTAGGGGATTCCCATATAACTGCAAGCCCGGATCTGATGGAAATATTGATCAGCAATGTTTTGAGCAATGCAACTAAACATAATATTCCCCGGGGGTTTATTGATGTCCAGCTTTCTATAAATAAATTAAAGATTATAAATACCGGCATTCTGAAACCACTTGATAAAGAACGGTTATTCAAGAGATTTTACAAGGGAACAAACCGCGATGGTAATAACGGGCTTGGACTTTCTATAATTTGGCAAATTTGCCAGGCATCAGGGATAAAAGTTGGCTACGAATATGACTATAATAAACATGCTTTTACGTTTAACTGGTAACGCACAACCTAATTGTCAAAAATCCTGTACAATATCCAGTTATCAGTTTCATAAACCCTTTTGAGCTTTAAAGCGCTGTTGGTCTTTTCCACAACGGGGACATATTTGTTATTTAGCTGCGTAAAGCCGGTAACTGCATTTTTTTCTGTAGCAAGCAAAATATAGTCATCATATTTATCAGGCGCTTCAATGGCGCTCAAAAACACACCCTGGTAAGGCAACGTTAATTTGTGAAAATCAGCATTGTCCATAAAAGCAACAATAGGATAGGCAATTGCATCATCAACTAACACATGCGAATCCTTGGGCAAATGGTTTATATAATTTGCCAGGTCGCGATTTTCGTCCTGGCCCGTGTCGGCAGCCTGGTTGAACAAAACGGTAATAAAGTTCCGCTCCTCGTTGATTGACGAATTTTGAAGAAAAATAACCCCTGTATAAAGTTGCAGTACCGCTAACCCCCCCACCAATAACTTTAATACGCCTTGATTTTTTATTGTTTGCGCCTTATACAAAATACACATCATCGCCAGTACCAGGAATATAAGATAGTACTGCTGGGCTAAAAACACTTTTTCGTATTTTATATGTAAAAACTCGACAAAAGCAAACGGGGTTAAAAGTGTTAAAATTTGATACGTGCTTTCCCTGAACAGGTAAACTGCTATAAAAATCAACGGACAAAAGATCAGGATCCTTACTGATACTAATAAAGTGGTTTCGGGTATTTGATAAACGGCGCTGGTTGATAATTGATCAAAACTAAGTTTGTCTGCCAAAACAGTCCACGTTGCGTAAGGGCTCTCAACGGAGTAATTCAAATCGCTGGCATGGGCCAGGTTCAATAATTTATAACATGT
>DATCES010000046.1:0-4496 GCA_036509935.1 Mucilaginibacter sp. | reverse complement strand
ATATTTGATTTTGATCAAAGCCACCTTCGTACTTTTTCTTTATATAAAGAATAGGTTTCACCAAATTCTCTTTGTAAATAACGTTCTTCCGGCAGGATAATAAGGAGGGTAACAGCAATTATTAATACAGGCATAAAAATGATTGTCCACCAATTACCGGCCAGAAAAACAAGACCACCATAAAGCAGCAATAGCCCTAAATACATTGGATTACGGCTAATAGAATAGACGCCTGATACCTGCAATGAGTTGGCAGGCTTAATAGTTATTACCGTATTTTTTGTTTTAATGAACTGCAACAACGCAGGAATACTGAATGTTAAAGAAATTAAAATTAAAACAACCGCTGCTATTTGAAAGGGTAAGCTTTGAAAAATAAAATGATCAATAAAAAAAAGTTTCTGAAGTAACACAGAAAGTAAAAATGTAGCCACATAAAACAGTGGCGGCGGTATTTTTACGCCAGGATTGTCAATTTTTGTTTTCATATCAACACAATCATTTAAGTGAACCGGTTAAATACGGGATATTATCAAACATTGAATATCAACGTATTTTCCCTGGCGATCACATCTGCGATGCTTGTTTCGGAGAGTATTTTAAGGGTGGCATCCCTAACCTCAACAAATACATCGCGGATACCGCAGGTGGTTTCCTGTTTACATTCTTCACATTTATGATAAAAGTTAAGGCTTGCGCAGGGGACCATGGCTATGGGGCCATCGGTAATGCGCATTATGCTTACTAAAAATATCTCTTTGGGGTCCTTGTTAAGGCTATAACCGCCACCGGCGCCTTTTTTACTGTAAAGGAAGCCCGCATTCCGCAGGTCTAATAATATCTGTTCGAGGAATTTTTTTGGGATTCTTTCTTCCTCGGCGATTTTTGAAATTTGCATCGGTGGTTTATCCGTGTTTTTTCCGAGCACTACCAGTGCCTTGATAGCATATTTTGTTTTTTTTGAAAGCATGACTGAAAATTGGTTATTTGTTGACTGTGTGAGTGGTTGAATGAGTTACCTATTCACCTAATCAACAATACTTAACAATTATACCAATTTTTTTGGCAATGCCATAATACCATTTTTCAAACCTGGGTATTTATCATAAACCTTTCCCCGTAATTTAAACTTGTAATTAGTATTTCGTCGCCGATAGCAATTTTCCCCTCGCCTTGGTGTATCAGGTTTTGCCCGAAATAAATTTTATTATTTTTTTGCCGGTAGGAGGCCAATGTTTTAAGCGGTTCCTTCCCTTTTGTGGCATCCTGCTGGTTAATTGTTGGTATTATGCACCGGACGCACAGTTTCACGCCGTAAAAGTTAACATTGCCGATGGTGAAGCTGCCCATCAAATCTTCGTCAAACGGCCCCCCTCCGGTAAAAACAATGTTTGGCCGGAACCTGTCAACCGGTAAAGCTTCGGTAAGGCGGCTGTTCAGGTCATCCAGTGACGACTGGCCTATCATCATAAAAGGGTAAGCATCAGAAAATGAAGTAACCGTATCGCCGGGGGCATAGCGTTGGTCAACCACCCGTTTACAATCATTAGGCATATATACCAGGCGGCAATTAATGCCCAGCATAGCGGTTAAACCATTCATCTGCTTCATTACTTACATATTCCGCTTCGCAGGTATCGCCCCAAATGGTCACGACCCCCTGGCCCCCGCCACCTGGCGGAGGGGATTTGATTGGAATGGTTATTGAACCGCCGCTTATTTTATGTTTAATATGCAAACCATCATTTTCAATAGTTACCCGCAATTGGGTCATTTGCGGGGCATCCCTTTGCGAAATAAAAAGATTGTTCCCGTCAACAAGCATCCAGCGTCTGTCGTGTTCAAAACCTTTTTCCGTAACACGGGCTTCATTAACGGCTATTCCGGGTAATGATTTGATTGGATAGATGTACAATCCGCTTACTTTAAGCATGGGGTGAGTGGTGGTTAGTCAATTATCTTTATCAATCTCTCAGTTTGCAAATGTACAAACTCACAATTCACTACTCAACGATATGGACAATTACAAAGACCGTAATGTAATTATTAGCCGTTGTGCGCATTTAACTAAACCAAAACAAGTGCATTTAAACCAGGGCGATACCACCCCTTCCCAAACTCAACGCCTCTGATCCAGCATATAACAGTTTGATTTTTTCGTCAAGGTGGGGAACAAACAATGCGAATTTCCTGGACAAATCTTGGATGTTATCCTTCATAACCGTAATTTGCAACAAGGTTCAATGGTACTCCCGGGGTTGAATTAAATCTTATCTTTTTTCAAATCTTCCCCGGTTCCATGTTCAGCTATCTCAATTGCATCTTCAACCGAATGGCTTTTAGTATTTGATTTGGCCTTTT
Source organism: Mucilaginibacter sp. (assembly GCA_036509935.1). Lineage (GTDB taxonomy): Bacteria > Bacteroidota > Bacteroidia > Sphingobacteriales > Sphingobacteriaceae > Mucilaginibacter. Next base: position 2,135 of record DATCES010000046.1, on the reverse strand, counting down.
GGGTTAGCTCAACTAAAGTGCGGTAATGCTCATACAAAGTATTTAATTGTTCTTCGCTCAAATCCTGGATATTTAAAAGCCTGTTGCTGGCCTGGTTATTAGCGGCAATTAATTCATTTAATTTGAGCTGGACCGCGATCGACTCTTTATTTTGCGATTTTTGAATTAAAAAAACCATCAAAAAAGTAATAACCGATGTCCCTGTATTTACTATTAAAAGCCAGGTGTTAGAAAAGTGAAACAAAGGCCCTGTTATGCCCCAAACCAATATTAAACCAACGGCACCAAGCAATACAGGGGTACTACCGCTATAGTTGGTGATGGTATTGCTCGCCTTCTCAAATCCTGAAATATTTTCATTAGCCCGGGCGCTCATTTATAATCCTGTTTTTATTATAAACCTGTAAACAGAAAATTGTTTGAGCATGGCATTCAGTTTATTTTGTTAAAACGGCATCGATGCCAATGGCTACGCCGTTGGAGCCTGACATGTCAAATTTAATAACCTGGGCTTTATTTCCCTGGGCATCGGTAAGTTCGAGGTGTTTTTTATCATTTACCGATAAAATAAGAGGCTTGCCGTCAAGCGTAGTCAGCGTGGCAGTTCCTGTAGCCAAAGCTTTAATCAGCGCGGCTTTATCATATTTCCCGCTTACAACGTGGCTTTTTAAAACAGTAGCGAGGGCAGCGGGGTCTTTCATTAAATCATCCAGTTTACTTGATGATAAGTTACTGAAAGCGGTATTGCTTGGCGCAAAAATAGTATAAGGCCCAGCTCCACTTACAGTGGCGCCCAGGTTTGCCACCCTGATGGCAATTGCCATCACGTTATAATCAGGGTTAGCCGATAAGGTATCAAGCACGTCAACTTTTGGGGTTACGGCCGTAGCCTGGGCAAATACATTATTTGATAAAATACCTATAGCCAATACCGCTATTATGGTTAAAACTGTTTTTTTCATTATTAAATGCTTTTTAAGTGACATATTTTTTTGCTTCTAAAATAAAATTTAAAAACCTCAATAACCATCGAATAGGTAAAATGGCTTAAATGAAATAAAATTGTTACAATTAGAGATTGGAGACCGGAGATTAGAGGTTAGTTTTTTAATCGGGCAGTTTGAAAGATTTTACGGCTTTTAAAAACTTGCCAAATCCAACCGCCCCTACAATAATTTGACTTGTGCCTAAAGGCTTTAGACTTCCGACTTTAATTACTGCCCCTGCGCCAGCGTATAGCCAATTTTACCGCCAAATTTCATCAGGAATTCCACCGAACAAACTTTAACGTCTTCCGAAAAATCAGCGGCGATATGCAGCAGTTCTTTCTGCGTAACAGCTTTTCCGGGTTTCTTTTCAAAACGCACGCGGTATTCATTCACCAGCTCGGTATAGATGGAACCCGTTGGCCAAACCTGTGTGCCGCGGTTAGAGATCATCACCAGGTCGAAATTATTGTTAAGCCTTTTCTTTGCCAGCTTCGCAAGCTCTGCGGGCTGTAGGCCGCCTGCTTCTACAAAAACATCAACACCAACCATTTCTTCTTTAACGCCTTTGGTAAATGTTAGTTTATTTTTCAAAAGATGGTGGTGCAGGGCGGTTTTAGTTTCAATGTTGCCTTTTCCTTTAACCCCGCCATCAGAGGGCACCTTGCCTAAATTAGCGATAATGGCATCGGCAAAACCTTTGGTAGTGGCTGCAGGTATAGATTTATTCCCGAAATCGCCGGTATGGATACCCCTTTCTAAAGTATAAAGCAATGCATTCTCAATGGCGGCGGAGTTTTCAGTAAAACCCAGGTAACGCAGCATTAAAATACCCGAAAGTAACAACGCCGTGGGGTTAGCTATGCCCTTGCCGGCAATATCTGGCGCGGTGCCGTGAACGGCTTCGAAAATGGAAATGTTATCCCCTATATTGGCTGATGGGGCAAAACCCAGGCCGCCCACCAAACCGGCGCACAGGTCGGATACAATATCCCCCTGCAGGTTGGTTAATACAATGGCCTCAAATTTTTCAGGATGGGTAACCAGTTTCATACACAGGTCGTCAACAATAATATCCGAGGATTTAATGTCGGGGTATTCTTTGGCAATTTCCTGGAAAGTTTCGAGAAAAAGGCCATCGGTAAGCTT
>DATCES010000045.1:0-4513 GCA_036509935.1 Mucilaginibacter sp. | reverse complement strand
TTTTTTTATCAGGGCGGTGGCAAAATCGTAAAGTTTGTCAAAATAATCAGAGGCATATAGTTCATTGGCCCATTCAAAGCCCAGCCATTTTACGTCCTCCTTAATACTGTCAACGTATTCAATATCTTCCTTAGTTGGGTTGGTATCGTCAAAGCGGAGGTTGGTTTGGCCGCCATATTTAAGCGCCAGCCCGAAGTTTAAGCAGATGGATTTGGCATGGCCAATATGCAGGTAGCCATTAGGCTCCGGCGGGAAACGGGTAAGCACATGGCCATTGTACCTGCCTGCTGCAATATCTTGTTCAACTAACTCTTCTAAAAAATTTAATGATCTTTCTTCGCTCATGGTATTATTAAGAACGGCAAAAATAAGATATGTGTGCAATAATGTGAACTTATTACACAGAATTTCTTAGCTTCGAGTAAATTTATGAGCAAACCCTTCAACCGCCCCATCCGTGTTTTAGTTGCCAAAGTTGGCCTCGACGGGCACGACCGGGGTGCGCGCATTATAGCTACTTCGCTGCGTGATGCAGGTATGGAAGTGATATATACCGGGCTGCGCCAAACACCCGAGATGGTTGTGAATACTGCCCTGCAGGAAGATGTGGACGCTATTGGCATCTCGATTTTATCGGGTGCGCACATGACGGTTTTCCCGAAGATCATCAGCCTTATCAAAGAAAAAGGCATGGATGATGTGTTGGTTACCGGCGGGGGCATTATCCCGCAGGATGATATGGATGCTTTAAAACAGGTAGGGGTGGGCCAATTGTTCCCGCCGGGAACAAACACAAAAGATATTGTAAATTACATAAGCGATTGGGTACACCTGCACCGTAACTTTTAATAAAAGGATTATCATGTTATTTCAAAACTTACTGATCGAACATAAAGATAGCATACAATATATTGTCATCAACCGCGAAAGCAAACTGAATGCACTGAACAAAGCAACCATTGCCGAGCTGCACACGGCTTTTTACGATGCTTTTAACAACCCGGAGGTTGGCGGCATTATTATAACCGGGGCCGGGCAAAAGGCCTTTGCAGCGGGGGCTGATATTTCGGAATTTGCAGGTGCAGATGCAGAAGCCGGGGGTGAGATATCCCGCCAGGGGCAAACATTGGTATTCGACATGATAGAAAATGGCAATAAACCCGTAATAGCAGCTATAAATGGTTTTGCATTAGGCGGGGGATTGGAACTGGCCATGGCCTGTCATATACGTATTGCATCTGATAATGCCAAAATGGGCTTGCCCGAAGTTACTTTGGGTTTGATACCCGGTTACGGCGGAACACAACGTTTAACCCAACTGGTAGGTAAAGGCAAAGCATTGGAAATGATACTGACTGCCGATATGATAAACGCGGAGGGGGCGTTTCAGTACGGCCTGGTTAACTATATGGTAAGCCAGGAAGATTTATTGCCCAAAGCCGAAGAAATATTAAACAAAATATTGCTGCATGCCCCTTTGGCCATCGCCTCGGCAATAACGGCAGTGAATGCAGGTACAAAAGATGGCGTAAATGGTTTTGAAACAGAGATAGGAGAATTTTCAAAATGTTTTGCAACAAAAGACCTCCAGGAGGGCATTGCCGCCTTTTTGCAAAAGCGCAAACCTGGCTTTAAGGGCGAATAACTCAAAAGCGAATTCCCTTAACAATAGTTAACAAACGCTGAACTTTTAAGTTAAATTTGTATATCGGGCAAAGTTTTTTTAGATTCGGGAAAGATATGATTATGAATAAAGAAAAATTGATGGCTACTATTAGCGATATGCCCCAGGATTTCGAACTGGAAGTTTTAATGGAAAAATTGATTTTCATTGAGAAGATTGAAAAGGGGCTTGAACAACTGGAATCTGGAAATACGCTTACTCATGAACAGGTAAAGCTGAGGGTTAAGGAATGGTCGAAATAATCTGGGCGCCTTTCGCATTAGAGGATTTACAATCCATTTACGATTACATTGCTAAGGACTCCCCTATTATGCAAACCGGTTTATTGATAAACTTGTTGACAGGGTGGATATACTAATAGTTCACCTTGAAGCAGGTACGATTGTCCCTGAATTTGAAGACGAATTAATCCGGGAATTGATTGAGGGAAGTTATCGGATCATTTATAGAATCAGGTCGAGGGAGGAAATTGGTATTGTGCGTGTACACCACTCGGCGAGATTGTTAAGGTAACTTTTATGACTAAGCGTAATTTTCATGAAATATGATCTAATATCGGTTTCTAATTGCGGGCAAGTAGAAATTTATAACGCTATTCCAAAATCAAGTGGATATAAGTTACTAATTTAATTCATTTTACCAACGGTGTTAAAATTATTCCTATTTTGTTTGCTCGTTCTTTAAATGAAGGACCGCAAACAATGAAAAAAATATTCCTTCTTTTTGTGGGCGTTGCTATCGGCGTACAGGTTTATGCCCAGCAACGCTTCCCTTTTGATAACGAGATACTTGCCTTTAAACACCAGGACAGTATCAGTTTCCCGCAAAAAAATGGCATTCTGTTTATCGGCAGCTCCTCGATACGCAAATGGACCGACCTGGAGCAACGTTTTGCCGGTAAACCAATAATCCGCCGGGGTGTTGGCGGTTGCGAACTCTGGCAGGTGGTTGACTATTATACCCCCTACATATTATTCCCCTACCAGCCGCGTAAAATTTTTATTTACGCGGGTGAAAACGACATCGCCGCCGGAAAAAGCGGAACATTTGTTTTTGAAGAATTCCAAAAACTATGGGAAATGATAAACAGGGCTTTGCCCCGCGCTACTATCTATTTTATGTCTGTTAAGCCAAGCCCAAGCCGGGCAAAGTATTTCGGAGAAGTAGCAAAAGCCAATGAACTGATAAAAAGTTACCTTGCCGATAAACCCAACAGCGCTTTTATTGACGTTAGCTCAGTACTATTAAAAGATCATTCGGCTGTACCAGATTCATCTTTGTTCCAGGCAGATTACCTGCACCTTAACAGCAAAGGGTACGACAGGTGGCAACAGGTTTTGGAGCCGTTTGTTAATTGAATGAGGTCAAAGGATAAAGGTGAAAGGCAAAAGGAAAAACCCCGTCGTAAGTAAAAATTCTAAAACATTTATCTTTGTATGAAGCCCGGTTGAAAGTTTATTCCGAAGTTTTTTATGCCTTTTAACTTTAATAAAATGATAGCGTTTAACACCATCATATTGCAATTTGCCGAACAGGGGGAAAAGACCGGATGGAGCTATATCGAAATCCCGGCCGATATTGCCCAACAGCTAAAACCAAACACTAAAACCTCGTTCAGGGTGCGGGGCATGCTTGATGGGTTTGCGGTTAAAGGCATGGCATTAATGCCCATGGGCGGGGGTAACTTTATTATGGCATTAAAAGCAGAAGTAAGGAAAGGTATCCATAAAAATGCCGGGGGCATGTTGCACGTATGTATTGAAGAAGATACCGGATATAAAGTTGAGGTGCCCGATGACCTACAGGAATGTTTTGATTTTGAACCCGAAGCATTTGATTTTTTCAATAGCCTGCCAAAATCGCACCGCGATTATTTTATAAAATGGATCAACAGCGCTAAAACCAATGAAACCCGCGCCAAACGCATCATAAATACGGTAAATGCCATACTGCGCAAGTGGAATTACGGGCAGATGATGCGGGCGATGAAGAAAGAAGGCTGATGTGCGGATGTGCGGATTTCAGATGTGCGGATGAAAATTATAGTTTCAGTTTTTTGGGGCTTTGCCGGTTATCAAAAACTGAAATAATCACAATTTCGTCTTTATTAATTTTAAAGAAGATAGATGTTTGAGGGGACATAACACAACGACGCACATTTTTCCGCTTTAAAAACACAGGAAATTGATGAGGTGTTTGGTGAATTCTGTTTGCCGTTTTATCTATTTGTTCATTGACCCTTGACGTAATTTCGGCACCCCACTCATTAAATAAATATTAATCACTCAAAATCTTCACATCTGTAATCTGCACATTTAAAATCCGCACATCTGACATCCGCACATCGGAAACCTGCATATCCAAAATATGTTGAAATATCCTGATGTGTTTAAAAATCCGCTCATCTGAAATCCGCACATCCGCACATTATAATTATCTTTACGCATTCCTATTTTTAGCCGCGAATGAGTGAAGATATAAGCAATAACGGTACCCCTGTAAGTAACGAAGACGATAAACTGCACAATGTGATTTCCCTCGATGGGCTATACGAAAACTGGTTCCTGGATTATGCTTCTTATGTGATCCTCGACCGCGCAGTACCGCATATAAATGATGGTTTAAAACCGGTACAGCGCCGTATTCTGCACTCGCTTAAAGAGATGGACGATGGGCGTTTTAACAAAGCGGCCAACGTTATAGGCAATACCATGAAGTACCACCCGCATGGCGATGCTTCCATTGGCGATGCCATGGTGCAGATTGGCCAAAAAAACCTGCTGATTGACTGCCAGGGCAACTGGGGCGACCCGGTTACAGGCGACTCGG
>DATCES010000044.1:0-4728 GCA_036509935.1 Mucilaginibacter sp. | reverse complement strand
AAGTAAAGCACCACTACGGCAAGTATGGCGCCTAACTGGATAACAATTTCAAAAAGTTTAACAAATTCATCAGTGCTGATACCCATTAATGAGCTTGTAATAACCAGATGCCCGGTTGAAGAAACCGGCAAAAATTCTGTCAATCCTTCAATAATTGCAAGGATAATAACCTGGATGATTTTCATTTGAATTGGTTGATTAGGTGATTAAGTGAGTGGTTGCGTATGTTGATTGAGTTGGATTAAGTTGGAATTGGTTTTGTAGTTGATTGGGTTGGGTTAAATAGATAGGTAAATTTTCAATCTCAAACTACACAACTCAATCAACTACTCACTCAATCAACCATTCCCCGATTTTTTAAATATCGCGAAAAAGCCGAAAGCGAAACCTGCTAAAACCACCAATGGGGCAATCACTATTTTGGTTGTGCTGTAAATATCAATCGTCCCCGACATTAATATAAAACCAAATGCAACTATCGCAATACTTATTATAAATAACCGGTAATTTGACCTGTCGAATATAAAATGCGACGGCCTGGCATCGGCCTGTTTTACCTGCGTTTTGCCCGGATCCGGAGTTTTAACCGGTTGCCCCGGTTTAAATTGTTGTGCCATGTATTTTTTAATTATTGATTTAGTGAATTATTGTTTTTTACCTTTTGCCTTTCACCTTTCACCTTTCACCTTTCAGCTTTCAGCTTTCACCATTCACCTTTCAGCTTTCACCATTCACCTTCCACCTACCTGTAAAGATCATATAATTTTAAACGTAAAAATTTGTTTACCGCAAGGAAGGTGCTAAACCCTGAAATAAATATCCCGAGCCCTAATATCCCCACAAATATGATCCCGAATTCGGTATAATTTCTTAATATAACCAGGTCGGGTACCTCTTTATAGGCCAGGGAAAGTGTACCCAATAAAATAATCACCGCTATCAGGCCGCCTAATAGGCCATGCCATATCCCGTATAATAAAAACGGCTTGCGGATAAATCCCTTGGTGGCGCCAACCAGTTGCATAGATTTTATAAGGAAACGCTGTGAATAAATTGCGATCCTGATGGTGTTGTTGATAAGCGCTACTGACAGCACTATAAAAATACCGGCAAAAGCCAATATTACCAGGCTTATTGTTGCAAGGTTCTGGTTTAGCTGGTCAACCAGTGATTGCTGGTATTTTACTTCTTTCACTAATGGGTTTTTCAGCAGGGCAGTTTTAAAGCGCTCGATATCCGCATTGTTGGCGTATTCCGCTTTTAAATAAACATCTATCGACTGTGAAAGCGGGTTGTATCCAAGGAATTTTATAAAATCCTCCCCCAAATCTTTTTGCAGGTTACGGGCTGCAAGTTCCTTGCTTACATACTGGCTATGGTTAACCATGGTATTTGCCTCTATTTGTTTTTGCAGTTGCAATACATCGGTTTCGTGTGCGGCATCATCAACAAAAACATTTAAAACAATATTTTCTTTAACATAATTTGACAAATTGTTGGCTTCAACTAATATCAGGCCCAGCAAACCGATCATGGATAATACCATAGCTATACCAAAAACGGTAGAAATATATATCGTTTTTGTTTTTTTTGCCGCTGCGCTTGCTTCAAATTCTTCCATGGAATTAGTCATTGGGTCATTAAGTCATTGGGTCATTAAGCCATTAGTCAATAAGTCATTGGTCATTAGGCCATTAATTGTAATTGCGTTTTTTTTCAATGACTAATGACTCAATGACTCAATGACTATTTAGTCCACTCACCACCTGATGCTGCGAAAATAAGAAACATAAGGCTAAAGGTAAAAGTTTATCTGTTATTATTGTTGTTACGCAATAAACTAAGGGGCAGTTTAACAAAATTTAACATGTCGGTTTATAGAAGGGGCCCCAAAATGATTTTATATTCCGGCAGAATTTGTTTTGCCACTGCCGGCATTTAATTTATCCTGGGTATATTTTGAGGGGCATTTCATCAAAATCTTTGAAGCGCGAAATTCATTTCCATCCATTTGCCCGGTAAGCACGATCTGGTCCGATTTTTCAAAATCCTGGGGCTTGGTACCTGTGTATACAACTTTACATTCGTGCCCCTTTTTATCCATCATATAAAACGAAAAGTAGTTGGCATCTTTCACTGCATCATAATATAAGGCTTTGCTTTTATCAAGATGGCCGACTATACTCAATTCGGCGCCGGTAATTTTTGCATCCTTAAAAGTGCTATAACTGCTTGATTTTGAAATTACAGATATAATAACCGCTATTGCAATAGCAATAACAACCAAACCAAATATCGAACCTTTTTTCATCGTGCCTTTTTTTATTGTTTTAACGCTCAAAAGTATCAAATGCAGGTTGTCAAAGACCTGACAGGGATCACCATGTTATGTGATATGCCTCACATTTACACGTAGGCCAGGGAGGTAATTTAGCCGCCGGATAATGATAAATCAATAGTTTACGTTAATTTAAAAAATGAAAAAGTTTTTAATACCTGTGTTGTCGTGTGTGCTTTTTGCCTGCCATCATGGCCCCTCTGCTTCGGATTATGTTAAAGAAGGCAATAAGGGCTTAACGCATAAAATACCCTATCGCGAGGCTTTGGCTCAATATGATACGGCCATTGAGCTTAACCCCGATTATGTTGTTGCCTACGCCAACAGGGGGCGGCTGAAGATTAAAATGCATGATTTTTACGGCGCCCAGAACGATTTACTGAAAGCATTGGCTTTAGACCATAAAATGACCGGTGTTTATTATTTTTTAGGGTATGCAAAATGGCAGGTTGCCGATTTTGACGGTTCGCGGCTGGCCTATAATAAAGAAATTGAATATTACCCCAAAAATGCGCAGGCCTATGCCGACAGGGGCTATGTAAGGCAGATATTACAAGATCAAAAAGGCGCGCTGCAGGATTTTAACCAGGCCATATTAATTGAGCCTGGTAGTTTCGCCGATGTTTACCTGGCCAGGGGATTGCTAAAGACTAAAATGAACGATAAAAACGGGGGCTGCCTGGATCTGCACCGCTCATTTACATTAAAACCTGATAGTATTACGCGGCATTATATTGATATTAACTGCAGATAACCTTTTTTACGTAAAAAGGATACCCGGTTAATTGTTACAATAACAAATTTGACACTTATTTAATAATATGGATAATAGTTTTTTCGCCTACATTCAGCAACTTGAACTGATGGCATTTTTTTCCGGGTATCCTTTAATTTATTCGGTTGTCCTCTATATCGCCGGAACCTTGCGAAAAAAAAATAATTTTAAAATCCGGATGGTTTTGCTTTTACCTTATGGATATGCCCTTATTGGCACATTATACCTGGGGAACCAATTAAGAAATTTATTCCCTGATTTTTCTGTTGAAAATATAATCCTTACGATGCAACAGCCCTGGTTAATAATATGGGGGCTTCTCTCACTACTTTTCTGGATCCCGGCCATCAGCAAAACAATAGTTTTAAGTTTAATCCATAGTCTGGTCTTTTTATTCTTTTTAGGAAGGGATTTATTGTTGCAATTATTTACCGCATCTGCGAATAGTGATGTTGTAAGAAACGATATGAAAATATACGGTAATAGCCTTCTGTTAAACCTGGCAGCCTTTGCTTTTATCCTGTTGATGTCATTCCTGCTCGCCTCTTACAAGCGCCACCAAAGGGCCTAATACCCACACCAAAGCCATCCGAATGCCTTTCCATCAAAAACTTCGCCCATTCAATTAAAAGTGACTTAGCAACGCCATAATGGTGTTTCACGTCATTTTAATGCGTGATGATTGTCATAGCAGTGTAAAATATTGGCTAATACATTTGATCTGAAATATTATAATAATTACTCACCATAAAAAAAACATTATGAAACTACTTAACAACAAAATACTAATGGTCGTCCTGATACTTTTTAGCGGCTATGGGATCATAGCAAGTTGTACCCACAAAAACGAGCCGGTTCCCGCACATGCAGCAACAGGGGTGATAATAAACCATGGCTCCCATATTCACCGTCCGGGTTTAACAGCCGGTGACTCCACCCAATGGAAATTTGACCAGGTTCACAGCAATGTGGGTTGGTCAACAGCCTTTAATGGCGTAGGCGCGCCGCTTACCGGCCGTTTTAACCAGTTTGGCATTGCTACCATTACGCCTACAGCGATGACGACTTATAGTACAATCGGACAGCCATTAGCTGATACCTCCTGGGCATTTTATGAAAATGCACCTGCAAAAACACATTTTAGCGGCTATGTACAGATCAATACCTCAAATACCGGCGAGCCAGGCCGTGACCAGGGATGTTATATTACCACCATGGGCACCACCAAAGCTGTAGCCGGCACCGTGGACCTGACAGTGCCAAACGTTGCATATATAAAAACAACTTCGGTGGCGTTTGATCCCGCTGCAAATGACTATTTAGTAACATTTAATTTTACATGGCAGGGCAAATCAGGTGCACCGGTAACACAATCAATTACCGGTAAGTTAACTTATGTTACAGAAGCGCCGGTCGCCGGATCTACTTACAGTGAGTTTGGCCTGGAATTGCAATTTCTGTTTAATTGCCGGGATTTTGGTATTACCGCCACCGATATAGGATCAACAATGACAATTCAGGTTAATGCAAACTTTAACAACAAGTAATTAAAAAGGAATTGATATGAAAAGAATAATAATACTGGTAGGCCTCTTTTTTATAATGGCGGCCTGTA
>DATCES010000043.1:0-8119 GCA_036509935.1 Mucilaginibacter sp. | reverse complement strand
ATCACACGCCCGTTGATGTCGGCCTGGGTAAAATCAAGTTCCGCGCCGCCAAAAATATTAACAATCTCGCCACCCTTAAAATCTTTGGACAGGATAGTTTTCTTCACCCCGCCAAATACCGATACCGCGTCAAGATAGTCATCACCAATAGGCGGGCGGCCCAATGGATTGCCAGATGGCGGGACTGTTGAGGATGGTTGACCGGCAGCCGGATTATTAGGGCTATACCCGGTATAATTCCGCCAGTCCCATTTGTGGCTATAACGCTTGTCCCAGTAATCACGGTCAAAACTGCTGTGGCGCCGTAATATCAGCCATAATCCAAAGCCAATTATGGCTAAGGGCCAAACAATGCCGCTGGCGCCCCGGATGTTTTCATTTAACAAAAATATAACACCAAGAAATATTAATACAATGGAAGATGACTTGTGAAAATTGCTCCTTGCACCTATAAAAAGCCCCCAGAAAATTAGCCACATAGGCCAGGTAAACAACCAGTGGGGTATAAAAAAGAATTCGAACTGCCGGATCAGCAGTATGGCACCTACGGCCAGTAAAATTATCCCGGCAAGTACTTTGCCGTCGCGCGGGTTGTTCGGGTATCCTATATCGTTGCTCATTATTTCGCTATTTTAAATCTTATCCAAAACTAAGGTAACATTATATGTATGCCAAACCAAAACTGGCAGTATATTTAAACAAATCGGTGAGGTGTATTAATATGTCGGTGAAAAAGATTGGCATTATTTTAACCCCACCTCCACACTCCAGTCACTGCCGCTTGAAATATGATAAGCTTTGGCGAAATCACGCTGGTTCAAAGCAAATGCTAGCTGCAAAAGGCTGTTGATATAGGCCAGCGGTTTCCCTGTGGCAACATCGCCAAATGTTTGGCTGTACGGCATATTTCCGTTGTAAACAAGTTTGTGTTTATAAAATATAGAAACATCCTTTAGATTTCAAAAACTAAGTTTGGTGAACGGTTCCTTCGCGGTTTTAGAAGAAGTTTACACCTCCGGCTCCTGCTGGCTCAAACAATGAAAACTGCCCAGCCCCCATATAATATCGGTTGAGTCAATGCCAACAACTTTTCTTTCCGGGAAACAGGTTTGCAAAATGGCCAGTGCCTTTTCATCATTTTTTGAACGGTACGTTGGCACAACAAGTGCCGAATTTGCAATATAAAAGTTAGCATACGATGCAGGTAAACGCTGACCCTGGTATATTACCGCACCAGGCATAGGCAACTCCACTATATTTAATTGCTTGCCATTGAGCAGGCGCATGGTTTTTAAGGTTTGCAGGTTTTGCTGCAGGATATGGTAATTTTCGTCATTTTTGTTTTCTTCAACAACAGTAACAACGGTATCGTCATTTACAAAGCGGGCAATATCATCAATATGGCCATCCGTGTCATCGCCAACAATACCATCCCCAAGCCATAAAACCTGCTCAATGCCATAATAATTTTGAAGATAACCTTCAACCTGCTGTTGGTTCAGGTGCGGGTTTCGGTTTTTATTGAGCAAACAGGCAGTAGTGGTTAAAACAACCCCTTTTCCGTTAAAGTCAACCGAGCCGCCTTCCATTACTATGCCGGGATGATATACGGGCAAACCTAACCGCCCGCCTATTTTTGCGGGGATAACATCGTCAAGGTCAAACGGGGGGTATTTACCGCCCCAGGCATTATAGCCCCAATCCACAATAACTTTTTGTTTTGTTTCGGGGTTGATTAAAAACGCAGGCCCATGGTCGCGGCACCAGGCATCATTGGTGGCGAAGTGAAAAAATTCAACACGTTTAAGGTCAACACCGGCCACTTGCAAATGCTGCATTGCAAATGCTTCCATCTGTTCATCAGCCACATTTATCCTGACCAGCTCGCCTTCAGTCAATACTTTAATAAACGCACAGTATTTCGGATAGATCAAACCGATTTTTCCCGGCCACGACCCCTCATTATGCGGCCAGCTAAGCCAGGTGGCATTATGCGGGTGCCATTCAGCCGGAAAGTGGAAGCCGTTTTGTTTAGGTAGGTTCATGGGCGATTATTTATGGTTCATAGCTATCTCTGCCCCATATTGCAGGTGCCTGCGCCTGATAAACGGATGGAAAAATATGAAATGACAATTGGCGTGGTTATATAAAAATTAAGACAAAAGGCAAAGTTAGCGAAAACAGGAGAAAAAAAGCGTTGGCCGATGGATTCATTTATGTTTATTAAACCATTATTGATGAACTACAATTTAAAAAATATCTTTTTCCTGTACAAAAAGTAACACAAAAGCCACTCCAGCCCAAAAACACAAATAGCGGCGGCAAATGCTTTTAACAGGCCGCCCGCATTAAACCAGCTTAAAACGCCATTTGAAATAAAGGTGACATACCCGGTAAACCACCGGTGACCCACGATTTCGAAAAACAGGTAAATGAAAAGCGAATTCATGCCCACAATGGTAAAAAATTGCCAGTGCTTGCGGTGGCCTTTTATATCAATCCACCAATACGAAAGCATCAAAAACAATAGGCACCATCCTAATGAAACGATGGTAAATGATGAAGTGGCAATTCTTTTTATTATAGGCGTTATACCTAAGCCATCCAAACCATAGCCTACAATCAAACATATTAAGCCCCAAATTAATATTGTTTTTAATTTATCTTTTCCGTTTATTAACAGCTTTCCTACCAGGGCCCCGGCAATGGTGTGCACCGCGGTAGGGATGCAGTTAATGGCCACCCAGCCATCGGGGTTAATTTTATGCATCAGTATGGTATCGATGTAATTGCCGAAATTATGCTGATCGGTAAAGGGAAGGTTAAAGCCTGGGACGTTGGTAAAGCGATATAAAATTTCGGTTAACAGCAGCAATCCGATGCATACCCCGATTTGCGCCATATTGCTCCACCTGAAAATAAGAAATGCCACCAAAGTGGTAAATGAAAGCTGGGTTAACACATCCCAAAGCTCAAACGACAAACCTTTAGGGCGCACAGCATAATCAAGCACGCCCCAAAAAAACAGCCAGCCGCAGCGTTTCAGCGTTTTTTTGAATGTGTGCCCCCAGGTAACGCCATTGGCCCATTGTTTATTTAAGGAATAGGCCATGGCAACCCCCGCCATGAACATAAACGCGGGTTGCACCAAATCCCAAAAGTGGAGGCCGTGCCAGGGATAGTGCGTAAATTGGATGATGAAAGGGTTAAATGGCTGCCCTGCTGTATAGCCATTCAAATACTCGTACAAACCGGTGGATTCAATGGCGAGCAATACCATGATAAAACCACGCAGGAAATCAAGCGAAAGTAAACGCCCGGTAATGGGGTTGGAGGGTGTGTCCATAATTAATAGGTTTGCTAATGAGAAATTTAAGGTCAGAATTAAAATTTACAATTTCATGTATTTTTGTTAAATAAAAAACTATGAACAAAACGCCACAATGGTTTTTGATTAAAACTGAAAAGGAGTATAATGATGCCCTTGCCAAGTATGAAATGATTAAATATTCAGAATCAGAAGAAGAGGAGAAAGAAATGATGCTTTTGGTGCATTTAATTGAAAAATATGAAAATAGTCTTTGGGATTTCCCGGAAGTTGACCCAATTGAAATGATCAAAATCCGGATGGAAGATTTTGGTTACAAAGCCGCCGACCTGGCAAACGTTTATGGTGATAAAGGAACTATAAGCAAGGTGCTGAATTATAAACAACCTTTATCTTTAACGATGATCAGGAAATTCAGCACGCTTTTAAGGCTGCCTGTAGATTCGCTTTTAAAAGAATACCGACTAAAGGCAACCACCTAATACCTTTTAATTTTAACAAGCCCCCTCAGCCCGCTGTCCGTTTCAGCGTAAAATAAAACCGGCTGCCTTCACCCAATTCACTTTCAACGCCTATTTTGCCGGCCTGGGCCTCAATAAAATCTTTGGCAATAGCCAGGCCCAAACCGGTACCGGTTTGGTCGAAACTGGCGCCGGGAACTTTGAAATACCGTTCAAATATCCTTGATAAATATTTTTGATCTATGCCCCGGCCATAGTCCTGCACCGAAAATTCTATTTCATCGGCCTTATATACCTTAACAACCAGGTCAACCACAGCTTTTTCGTGACTGTACTTAATAGCATTGGATAAAAGATTGATCAAAACCCAGGTCGTTTTATCAAGGTCGGCCTGCACATCCGGCAGGTTTTCATCGCATTGGGCATTGATGGTAATATGCTTTTGTTCGGCAGTTGTTTTTAAAGCCTTTACAGCATAATCTACAATATTTTTAGGGTGGGTGCTGCCAAAATTAAGCTGCAGCTTGCCTGTTTCCACCTGTGCCATATCCAATAATTCACCTGTGATCTGCAGCAGCCTGCGGGCATCTTCATCAATGTTTTCCAATAACTGCTTTTGTTCGGTGTTCATATCCCCTATCCGGTTATCTTCCAGTAATTTAAGGCTCATTTTAATAGAAGATATGGGTGTTTTCAATTCGTGCGATATGGTGGCTATGAAATTAGTTTTTGCTTCATCCAGTTGCTGAAATTCAGTAATATTTTTCAGGATGATCACCTTGCCGATCACCTTGTCTTTACTCATTACTGATAACACCTCTTTTGTATAAAAGCCTTCCCGGTTATCCGAATATATTTTCATTTTATGCTGGTCATTCACCAATAAGTTTCGCAACAAATCGTTTTCCAAAGCAATATCGGGGGCGTATTTCCCGGTCAGGCTTTGTTCGGGCAAGCCAATAAGCGTACTTGCAACTGCATTGGCAAAAATGATGAACGATTTTTCGTCAAGCCCGATGATGGCATCGTGCATTGAATTAATAATGGTTTCGATACGCTTTTTTTCAAATAAAATATTTGCCAGGTTGCTGTGCTCGTACTCATCAAGCTTGCGGGTCATGGTGTTAAATGCCTGGCCCAATTCGCCAAACTCGTCATTCGATTTAAAATTAAGCTGCTGCTGGTAATTACGGTTCGAAACTTCCTTTATACGTTCAGTTAATTCTTTTATCGGGTTGGCAATGTAGCCCGGAAAATTTACTACGAAACTAAATGCAATCAGGAACAGGAATGATGCCACAAAAGCCATAATCAGTGTGGCCCTATTTGCGGTCGCTGTTGCAGTCGCATATTTACGCTCAATTGCTGTCATGTTCAATTGCATAATACCGTATGACAGTTTCCTTATCGAGGAATGCAGTTCGGCGACATTTGGGGCATTGGCATCAATCCTTTTAAGTGTTTCAAATTTTGACCTTAATGAGTCGGCGAGTTGTCCTTCACCTGGTTCAGTAATGTCATGCTCCTCGGCCGCAAGATTTTCTTCTATTACCTTAATTTGTTGCCCGTTAAGCGCACCATGGCTTGCATCAATAGCTACACAAATATTTTTTGTATATTGTACAGACTCGTAGTTATCCTTTAAAATATTTTTCTCATCATCCGAAAGGCGATTTACATAGTAAATAGATAAACCGCAGCAGATAATTGCCAGCAGGAATAAAAAACTAATACCTACACGGAGTTTATTTTTAATAGTCATTTATGAAAGTATTACAAGGTCAATATGTGTTTGTGACATTTTATTAAGTAATTGGGTAAACATAGCGGTTTTCATAACCAGTTGGTAAAATTTAAAGTGGGGTTTACCGAGGCAAATGGTGGTAATATCGTATTTATCAGCTGTTTCCCAAATTGTTTTGGCTATATTATCGCTTTTTACCTTTAAAACTTCACCTCCCAATTGTGTGGCCAATTTCATGTTATTAATGAGGTGCCTTTGCGAGGCCAGGTTTATTTTATCGCTGCTTTCGTTAGCTGTTTGCACGTACAGCAAATACCATTTTGAGCGGTAATATGTAGCCAGCCTGGCTGTTTTTCGTATAATTATTTTCGCCGACCCTTCATTTGTACTGATACAGGCCAAAAATAATTCAGGCCGCAGCTTTATGTTTTTGGGTACTTCAATATCTATTTTACGCTCTACCGCGTTGGCAACTTCCCGAAGTGCAAGTTCCCTGAGCTGCAATATCCTTTCGGCCTGGAAAAAATTATTTAATGCCTGTTGAATTTTCTTTTCATCGTAAATCTTTCCCTCTTTTAAGCGATCAACCAGTTCATCTGCGGTGAGGTCAATGTTCACCACTTCATCGGCCATTTGCAAAACTTTATCAGGAATCCGTTCATTAATGACCGCGCCGGTTATTTTTTGAACCTCCTCATTCAGGCTTTCAATGTGCTGGATATTTACCGCGCTGATTACGTTAATACCGGCATTTAAAATATCAACTACATCCTGCCAGCGTTTCTCGTTCTGGCTGCCTTCGATGTTTGAATGCGCCAATTCATCAACCACAACCACTTCGGGCCGCAGGTTAATGATGGCATTGAGGTCCATTTCTTCTAATTCCTTGCCTTTGTAAAAAAGCTTACGGCGCGGGATTATTGGCAAACCCTCCACTAAAGCCTCCGTTTCTTTGCGCTGATGGGTTTCAATATAACCAATTTTTACATCAATGCCATTGCGCAGTAAAGTACGAGCTTCCTTCAGCATACGGTACGATTTGCCAACCCCGGCGCTCATGCCGATATAGATTTTAAACTTTCCCCGCCTTGACCGCTTGATCAGGTCGAGGAAATGTTCAACGGATTGCTCTTTATTTTCTTCTGGCATTTGATTTAGTTATTTGTTGATTAAGTTGGATTGGGTTGATTAAGTTTAAATCGAATTTCCAGCCTAATCAACCACTCACGGAATCAACCTATTCACTTACCGCTCATCTCATCCAAAGCTACGTTCAATTTTAAAACATTAACCGTTGCAGGGCCAAATAAACCTAATAAAGGCCCTTCCGTATTGTAATTAATTATTTTTTCAATCCTGGCAACCGATATATGGCGCACTTTCGCAATGCGGGCAACCTGTATCTTAGCCCCTTCAGGAGAAAGGTCAGGATCCAACCCGCTGCCTGATGCTGTTACCAGTTCAGCAGGAATATCAGCGCGTTTTACGGTTGGGTTATGTACCATAAAGGTGTCAATAAGTTTTTCTACACCCTTCAGGTAATCCGCGTTTGACGGACCTTTGTTTGATCCTGCTGATGCATCTGCCTGGTAATTAGCAGCAGATGGACGAGACCAGAAATACTGATCCTTAGTAAATTTCTGGCCTATGTTGGCATAGCCGACAACGCGCCCTTTGTAGGTAACGGTTACGCCGTCACCTTGTCCCGGTGTAAATTTTCCGATGCCTGCTATTATCAGCGGATATAAGCCGGATAATAGCACTAACAGTATGATTGTTATTTTTAATGAAGGCAATAAATACGTTTTCATATTAATATGATTAATGTTAATTAAATTAAAATGCCGACCACAAGGTCGATTAATTTGATACCAATGAATGGGATAAGTATACCGCCCAAGCCATAGATCAGCAGGTTACGGCGCAGTAAGGCGCTTGCTCCTATTGGTTTATATTCCACACCGCGCAATGCCAGAGGGATCAGCATCGGGATAATGATAGCGTTAAAAATAACCGCTGATAATATCGCTGATTGCGGGCTATGCAGGTCCATAATATTCAAAGCCCTTAGCGCCGGAATTGAAACCATGAACAAGGCCGGAACAATGGCGAAATATTTGGCCACGTCGTTAGCAATAGAGAAAGTAGTTAATGTACCACGGGTCATCAATAACTGTTTGCCGATCTCTACAATCTCAATCAGTTTGGTTGGGTCGTTATCAAGGTCAACCATGTTGCCTGCTTCTTTTGCTGCCTGTGTACCGCTGTTCATCGCCACGCCAACATCTGCCTGGGCTAATGCAGGGGCATCGTTTGTACCGTCACCCATCATGGCTACCAGCTTGCCGCTCAGTTGTTCTTTTTTAATATAGTTCATTTTATCCTCGGGCGTAGCCTCGGCAATAAAATCATCCACTCCTGCTTTATCAGCAATAAACTTAGCGGTTAAAGGGTTATCTCCGGTTACCATTACGGTTTTAACGCCCATTTTGCGCAGCCGCTCAAAACGTTCGGCAATGCCGGGTTTTATAATATCCTGCAGTTCAATTACACCTAATATCACTTCATTTTGTGATACCACCAATG
>DATCES010000042.1:0-3988 GCA_036509935.1 Mucilaginibacter sp. | reverse complement strand
CCCGACCCCCGCCGGCTGGCGGGGGAGTTTTTTTAAGTGTTTAGCCCCCAACCCCTAAAGGGGAGTTGACTTAATGTTTAATTATTCGGCCCCCAAGCCCCTTCTGGTATTCACCAGGACGTAACTCCTCTTTAGGGGGTTTGGGGGATAACTCTTCCTATCAACGTAGCTGTAGTACAGCGTTCCACCAGAACATTCACATATTGCCCTGGTTTATATCGTTCATCAACCGGGAAAACCACCATCGCATTGTGGTCGCTACGGCCACAGTAGTCATTGTTTGATTTTTTTGAAAAGCCTTCTATTAATACTTTTTGTGTGGTGCCAACCTGCACCTGTAGCCTCAAGAAAGAATGCTGCTGCTGTTTTGCCACTATTTCTTTTAAACGGCTTCGTTTTATAGCCTCTGGTATATCATCGGCATAGCGTTTGGCCGCTAACGTTCCGGGCCGCTCGGAGTACATGAACATATAGGCGAAATCATAACGCACATAGTCCATCATACGTAAGGTATCCTGGTGTTCTTCTTCAGTTTCGCTGCAAAAACCTGTAATCACATCTGTCGATACGGCACACTCAGGTATAATGCGGCGGATGGCATCGATACGGTTGATGTACCACTCCCTGTCATAGGTGCGGTTCATAAGCTCCAGCACACGGCTGCTACCTGATTGTACAGGCAGGTGGATATATTTGCAAATATTATCGTGCTTTTTAATGGTGTACAAAACCTCATCGGTTATGTCTTTTGGGTGCGATGTTGAAAAACGTAGCCGCAGATCAGGGTTTATTAAGGCGGTCATTTCCAGCAGGTTTGCGAAATTGACGAAATTCGCCTCACCTAAATCCTCTCCAAAGGAGAGGACTTTAACTTCACTCTCTTCAGAACCCTCTCCTTTGGAGAGGGCAGGGTGAGGCTTACACCATTTATACGAATCCACATTTTGCCCAAGCAAAGTAATTTCGCGGTACCCCCGGTTAAACAAATCTGTACACTCTTTAACAATTGAGAGCGGATCGCGGCTGCGTTCGCGGCCACGGGTAAACGGAACCACACAAAATGAACACATATTATCACAGCCCCGCATAATTGAAACAAACGCGTTTACACCGTTGCTGTTTAATCGCACCGGGCTAATGTCGGCATACGTTTCCTCGCGCGATAAAAGGACATTTACCGCGCGCTGGCCGCTATCAACCTGTTCTATAAGGTTTGGCAGGTCGCGGTAGGCATCGGGGCCCACTACAACATCAACAAGTTTTTCTTCTTCTAAAAATTTAGATTTTAAACGCTCGGCCATACAGCCCAGTACACCTACTACCAAGCCCGGGTTTTTAACCTTTACAATAGTAAACTCCCTTAAGCGGTTACGTACACGTTGTTCGGCATTTTCGCGGATAGAGCAAGTATTTATAAAAATAACATCGGCGACTGCATAATCAGATGTGGTTTCGAATCCCTGTTCCAGTAAAATGGATGCTACTATCTCACTGTCCGAAAAATTCATAGCACAGCCATAACTTTCAATGTACAATTTCCGGCCATCGTTTTTACCGGTAATGGGTTCTAACACCAAAGCTTCCCCCTGCCTGCTTTCATCATGTAACTTATCCGGAATAAGCAAATCCATCATCATTATAAAAATTAGTTTACAAAAATACACAAAAATTAAATATAGTGTGACAGATTGTCAGGAATTTCATCATTGGTTCATTAGTCATTGGGTCATAAGTTTATAGCATGTATTTAACTTTACAACAATTTCAACTTTTATAACATTTCAACTTTTCAAGCAATAACAAAATCTCAGATTTATTGTTGTAAATTTAAATCACCCTTAATATAGTGACACCAGGAGAAATGCCTCGTAAAAAACATATACCCGCCTGGCCCATTGTTTTGTTGTCCATTATTTTTATTGCCGGGATTATCGGAACATCGGGCTATTATTTTTATAATACGTATTTAGCTAATAGCCGTTGGAAGCCATTATTGCAAAAACGCTTAAAAGAACTGGTTTTAAATACAAGCGACAGCTTATACCATATTGAATACTCCGATTTTGATCTGAACATGGCATCAGGCAATACGACGCTTTATAACTTCAAACTTGTACCCGATACTGCTATCTATAATAAATTAGTGGCCTTAAAAAAAGCGCCCGATAACCTGTTTATATTAAGTGTAAAAAAAATGTCCATCAAAAACGTGGGCGCCCGCAAAGCTTACCAGGAAAAGATATTGAATATCAATAATATTTCAATAGAAAATCCAAGCCTTACCATTATAAATAAACGCTATGCTTTTAATGATACCGTAAAAGTAGGCGAGCCAAAAACCCCCTACCAGATCATAAAAAAAATATTCAGGCAATTAAGGATCGATTCTGTTTCGCTTAAAGATATCAGCTTAAATTATATAAATAAAAGTAACGCGGTAACAAAACAAACCGCATTAAAACACCTGGATATAAATATTTCGGATATTGTTATTGATTCGCTGTCAGTTAATGATCCGGACCGATTTTATTATACTAAGGGTATTGATGTAACTGTGCATGATTATCAAATCGCAACGCCAGATAGCTTGTACCGGGCGCGGGTAAAAAAAATCTACTTTTCGACTTCACAAAGAAAAATCATCCTTGACAAAGTAACTTTGCTGCCACGGTATAACAGGGTTGATTTTTATAAACAGACCGGTGAAGCCGGGGATATTTACACATTGAAATTTAAACGCGCCGCGATAAATAATATTGACCTGCAAAGATTTTTCCGGGATCAAAAATTGTACGCCGGAACGATGGATATTACCAGCCCTGATGTTCAGATATATGCCAACAATGCTTTCAAAGGAAAAAAAAACAGTAAAATTGGTATGGACCCGCAACAGGCATTGCAAAAAGTAGCGTTGGATATGCGGCTAAAACGGCTGAATATTAAGAACGCCGACATCAACTATTCAGAAACTGATGCAACCACAGGCGCCACTGGCCAAATATTATTTAAACAGACCAACGTTTATGTTTTAAATGTGACCAATGACGCGGCAGCAAAAAGAATAAATCCTTACATGACCGCTCATATTAATACCCGTTTTATGGACGCTGCCCCTTTACAGGTAAACTTCAAATTCAACTTAAGGGCTAAAGACGGGGCCTTTAATTATTCGGGCGAGCTGGGTAAATTTGATGGTACGGTATTAGATAAACTGGTAAAACCTTTGGCTATGGTCCATGTGGTTTCGGCTGACATTGAAAAGCTTACCTTTAATATAAATGCCAGTAATTACAGCGGGAAAGGCAGCGTTGAATTTTACTATAAAAATTTAAATATCCACTTGCTTAAAAAGGTTGAAGGCAAAACGGAATTGCAAAAACAAGGCTTAATTTCAATGTTAGCTAATAATTTGATCATTGAAAACAATAATCCAAATAAAAAAGGTGTTTTCAAACCAGGGCCTGTTGATTTAAAGCGCGAACCGGATCTATCGTTTTTTAGCTTTTTATATAAAGGGCTCCTCGACGGATTAAAGCCAAGTGTGGGATATAATAAAAAAACAGAAACTAAGGTTAATACCACAATAATAAAAGTTAGTACTTTGGTTGATAAGTTTAATAAATTTAAAGAAGACAGGAAGCAAAAACGTGAAGAACGTAAAAAAGAACGCCACGCTAAAAGGGACTCTATAAAACAAAGTAAAGTAAATAAAGAAAATTGATGGTTTTTAAATTTTTAAAGTATAAATGGCAACGAATAACTGCTTCAGTTTTTTTGATACTTACAGCTTTTATTTTGATTTTGGCATTCCTTATTAACCAATATTGGTCGCCAATATTAGCCCATAAAGTTAAAGAAGTTGTTTTTAAGAGCAGCGATAGTTTATATAACGCTGATTTTTCATCTGCCGAATTACATGTGTTGCGGGGTACCATAGTTATTTTTAATATTACTTTAAAGCCGGATACCGCAGTTTATAACCGGCGAA
>DATCES010000041.1:0-7307 GCA_036509935.1 Mucilaginibacter sp. | reverse complement strand
GCTTTCAATGGGTACGCCATTAGACAGCGTTACCGTAGTGGCAAACGTATGCCGGGCAATATGAAAGGTAAGTATTTTATTGATGCCGCAAACGTCCGCAATCTCTTTCAGGTAAGCATTCATTTTTTGATTTGTAGATACGGGTAAGGCTTTATCAGCATTGCAACAAAGGGGATGGTCAGCGTATTTGTATATCAAACTTAATGCGGATGGTAATAAAGGAATACGGCTTGGCGTATCTGTCTTTTTCCGTTTGGTATATATCCACATTTCCCCGTCCAGGCCTTTTACTATTTCAGCCGGCTTCAATTTTTTCACATCAGCGTATGCCAATCCTGTAAAGCAACTGAAAAGAAAAATATCCCTCACCTGGTTAAGCCGTTCGGTTGGAAATACTTTATCTGCCATAGCCTGTAATTCTTCCCTGTTTAGAAATATCCTGTCAACCCGTTTAACTTTGGCTTTATAATTTACAAATGGGTCTTTGTCCAGCCAGCCACTTGCTAAACAAATGCGGATGATCTTGCCAAAGTTCTTAATGTATTTGATAGCGGAGTTATTGGCGCATTTACGTTCAGATCGCAGGTAAAATTCATAACTGGTTATAAAGTCATGGTCAATTTGTTTAATGTCTATGTCCGAAACTTTATAGTGCCATTCTAAAAAGCTACGGGTATGCCTTAAAGAGGTTTCGTAGCGTTCCAATGTCCCGGCTGCATACTCATCACCAACCAAAGCCGAAACCTTTTTATTGTGGTCTTTAAACAAGCTAATAAGCATCCGGGATTTTTCGCTTTTGCCCAATAGCTTGTTTTTTAAACTTTCGGCAGTAATCATACCGCCCGCTTCGGTTAACTGGCCATGCGCTTCGTACACCTGGGCTTGCAGATTATCGAGGTAGGCGTTAAAGGATTTGATTTCTTCTTTAGTTCCTTTAAACCGTCCTGCGGTACTATTCCATAAGGTGGTTTCGCACTCACGGCCTGTACTGGTTTCCGCCCGTTTACCGTTAACAGTAATCCGCAAATAAATAGGCACAACGCCGTTTTGATGGTTTTTTGGCTTCTTTAAATAAAAAAGCAAGCTGAAGTTAGTTTTCATAATGTTTTGACATTAAAATTGAAACAAAATTAAGCTTGCAATCGGGTCCGTACAAGATGTTCAACTATTGAACAGGTTGACAATCAAAATGATACATAGAAATTGGTGAGTAAGTATTTCCAAAAATTCACTCACCGAATAACGCACTTTTTATATGCGAATTGGTGGTTAAAACGGGCTTTTAACCCAAACACAAAAGCCTGCAATCATTTGATTTGCAGGCTTTTAATGTACTTTGTTATTGAAACTGGCGGAGAAGGAGGGATTCGAACCCTCGGTACCCTTTTGAAGTACACACACTTTCCAGGCGTGCTCTTTCGACCACTCAGACACCTCTCCTGGTTTGGTTAAAAAAGTTGCAATAAGTTAAAAAAGTTGTAGTTGTTGTAAAGGTTGAAAATATCAGAGCGTTTTGACATCCATAACCCTTTTAACCATTACAACTTTTAAAACCCCCTCTAACCTTACCCCGCAAAGGTAAAATAATATTGCTTTTAACAGTAATAAAAAAGCGCCCCTGCAAAACCGGGACGCGGTAAAGCTGCGAATATTTTAACTTTCCTATTGTTTTTGTGGTGAATCGTCAACAGAACAATAAATTCACTACTCACCGCGCACCACTCACCATTCAACTAAATTTCCTTATGTTTGTGCGGGTTGGTCCCGATAGCTCCCGGTGATTATCGGGACGGGGTGCGCCCTTACTTATAACAAGCGTGTTTTGTTTCAATGCTGAGCATCAACGAAATTAAAAAACCTATTGCTGCCGATATTGATGTTTTTGAAGGAAAGTTTAAAGCTTCCATGCAAAGCTCGGTACCGCTGCTCGACCGTATTACCCACTACATTGTAAAACGCAAAGGAAAACAGATCAGGCCCATGTTTGTTTTTTTTTCGGCCAGTGTATGCGGTGGCATTAATGAATCTACGCACCGCGGCGCGGCGCTGGTTGAATTATTGCATACCGCTACCTTGATACACGATGATGTGGTGGACAATTCGTACCAGCGGCGCAGTTTTTTCTCTATCAACGCATTATGGAAAAATAAAATAGCGGTTTTGGTTGGCGATTTCCTGTTATCCAAGGGCTTGCTGCTTTCGGTCAGGAATGGTGATTTCAGGTTCCTTCAGATAGTATCCGAAGCCATGCGGCAAATGATCGAAGGCGAGCTGCTGCAGGTAGAAAAAGTGCGCCGGATGGATATTGGCGAACCTGTTTATTATGAAGTGATCCGCCAAAAAACAGCCTCACTTATTGCTTCATGCTGCGAATGTGGCGCGGCCTCGGCCGGGGCTGATGATGCTACCATTGAAAAGATGCGGCTTTTTGGCGAAAAGATAGGCATCGCATTCCAGATAAAGGATGATATGTTCGATTTTGGCACCGATGATGTTGGTAAGCCTTTAGGAATAGATATTAAAGAAAAAAAGGTTACCCTGCCGCTTATTTATTCGCTGAATAACAGCCCTGCGCCCTTGAAAAAGCAAATGATAAACCTGGTTAAAAACCACAATGACGACCCTAAGAAAATTACGGCGATCATTAATTTTGTGCGGGAAGCAGGCGGTCTGCAATATGCAGAAACCCAGATGAAAAAGTACCAGGCTGAAGCATTTGAAATATTAAACACCTTTCCCGAAGGGGAAGCCCGTACCGGGCTTGAGCAATTAGTACGTTTTACTACTGAACGTGACAAATAATGCAAAACGAATTAATTTTTATTTCGGGCTTTATTATTTTCATTTTATTAATGCTGGCTATTGATCTGGGGTTATTTGTAAAAACCGACAGGCCGGTAAGCATGAAACGGGCGGTAATAATGAGTGCGGTATGGATAACCTTTGCGCTTGGTTTTTACCTGTTTATTTTAAAATACGGCCAACTGCTCCATCATATTGATAGTTTTGCCGCACTGCAACTGGCTAATATCCAAAACTTTCATCATCTTAAGCTTAACCCGTTTAACTTCCTCCAAAGTTTGCAGCTATACCGTAAAAACCTCGCGCTTGAGTTTATAAGCGGTTATGTGGTTGAATATGCTTTATCTGTTGACAATATATTTATAATGGTACTCATTTTTACAGCCTTTGCTGTTGATAAGAAGCATTACCATAAAGTACTTTTTTGGGGCATAATAGGCGCTATCATAATGCGTTTCGCCTTTATTTTTTTGGGTTCAACGCTTATCAGTCATTTTCATTGGATACTGTACATCTTCGGCGTTTTTTTGGTTTATACCGGTACCGTGATGTATATCAACCGTAACAAGGATTTTGAGATCGACCCGCAAAACCATGCCATAGTAAAATTTGCCGCCAGATATTTTGCCGTTCACCCTAAATTTGAAGGGGATAAGTTTTTCGACAAAATAAACCATAAGAAACTGATCACACCCCTTTTTTTAGTGTTGCTCATCATCGAAGTAACCGACCTTGCTTTCGCTGTCGATTCCATCCCGGCTATCTTCTCCATCACCAAAGATCCATACATTGTATTCTTTTCAAACATATTTGCTATACTCGGCCTGCGTTCCATGTTCTTTTTGCTGGTTAATATTATTGATAAGTTCCACTACCTTAAAACCGGGCTTGCCGTATTATTAGCGTTTATCGGCCTGAAAATGCTTGCTGCAAATTATGCTGACAGGATTGGGCTTACCACGGGTAATTCGCTGGTGGTCATTTTGGGGATACTGATTGTTAGCGTTGGCGCATCGCTCATTTTTCCGAAACGAGTAGCAAAAAGCTTAAAGACCTAAGTCAAAAAAAGTGCTTTTTGCTTTTTGCTTTCTGCTTTCTGCATTTATCTCATATCTCACCGCTAACATCTCAAATCTCTTTCCTATCTTAGTAAATGCAATTTTTCGATTTCAGCCTGTTCAAATTTACATTTTTTGACCTGCTCGATGTGGTATTGGTAGCCCTGCTGATATACCAGTTATACAGCCTTATAAGGGGCACCATAGCGGCTAATATTTTTATAGGCCTTGCTATTATATTTGGTCTTTATTATGTTGTGAAGGCGTTGCACATGCAGTTGCTTACCGGCATACTTAGTAAATTTGTTGACGTAGGTATTATAGCGCTTATAGTTGTTTTTCAACAGGAAGTAAGGCGTTTTTTATTGCTGGTAGGTAAAAACGCCTCGCTGCAGCGCAACAAAGCCTGGTGGCAGTATTTTTTTGGCACAGCCGAAGCCGAAAAAAATAATTACACCCGCATAAAGCCAATAATTGACGCCTGTAAAAACCTGAAACAAACCCGGACGGGCGCATTAATAGTGTTTGCAAAGTATTATGATGAGCAGTTTTACCAGAACAGCTGCGAAGTTATTGAAGGCAAAATATCAAAACGCCTGCTGGAAAGTATTTTTCAAAAAACCAGCCCGCTGCACGATGGCGCCGTAGTTATTGCCGAAAACAAAATTAAATCTGCCAGTTGTATTTTGCCCTTGACTGAAAAAACAGACCTCCCGCCGCAGTTTGGTTTGCGCCACCGTGCGGGTATAGGCGTAACTGAAACCAATGATGCTACCGCCATTATCATTTCCGAAGAAACCGGCGAGCTTTCTTATGCCAAACAGGGGCGTGTTAAAATGAACATCAGTTTTGCCGAACTGGAGAAATTGCTGAATAAAGATTTTTGATACTCGTTAAATTAAGGCGTTTTAAAAACCGGCATTCCCGGAAAAAAGTTTTGGCCGCCGGGTAGCTGGCCTTCGCTGCCCATTCTTTTAACCGGCATGGTATAATACCCCCCGATTTTCTTTATTGGCATTTTAGAGTTGCCCGCCAAAGCTATTACCGGCATGTGGTCCACATTGCTTAAAAGGTTATTTACAGTGGTGTTATTTAAGGCCCTATTAAAGTTTAATTGCGGATTGAATAACTGCAACGTACTTCGCGGCTTTACTTTGAAGAAATTATTTGATATACTATCGGCAGGTTTAACCCCTAACACATCCTGCGCTTTTAATTGGTAAATGCCGCAGATAAATATTAAAAGCAGTAGTTTCTTTTTCATAACAGGTTTATTTAATGCTAAGATAGATATACCGGATGAATGAAAATGTTAAAACCATGTTAATTTATTGGAATTTGTGTTAAAATCAGGAAACTGGCTCAAAAGCTCTATAATTATCACGCCCTAAACGCGTTTAGGGCGTGATAAAATTTTCGATTTCGCAGACTAAATGCGTTTAGGGCGTGATAAAATTTTCGTTTTCACAGGCTAAACGCGTTTAGGGCGTGATAAAATTTCGGGTTTCACAGGCTAAACGCGTTTAGGGCGTGATAAAAATCCCGGTTTCGCAGGCTAAATGCGTTTATGGCGTGATAAAATTTCGGGTTTCACAGGCTAAATGCGTTTAGGGTGTGATAAAAAATCAATCGTAAAATTTGTTAAATAATTGTATATCAATCAAATATACTAAAAACATCAAAGAAAAGCGTAAAAACCACCCGAAAAAAGCAAAAAAATAATTTTTTTTTGCTGAGGGTACACAGGGCCTTAATATAGTACCTCTTATAGCGGGGAATGAATTTTATAATGCTTGGGCGGTTAACTCAAATATACGGAATTTTTAGGGGATTTGCAAGGGGGGGGGCATTTGGCTGCCCCGCCTTTGTTGGGTGTTGTCGCCAACAAAACCGTATATCATGCAGGTTACAATAACACATGGTACATGCTGTTGGCACCACCAGCATGGGCGGGAAAATTGTCCCTTGGGGTTCGGGATCCCCCGCCGGGCAAATTGCTTTTCATTTTTCCATTTCTTAACACTACATTTATAAGCTGAACCAATACCATTGCGTGAAACAAAACCCCGAACAATTAGCCCGCGACAATATCGACAACCAACTATTGGCTTGCGGCTGGCTTATTCAGGATAAAAAACAGGTTAACCTAAGCGCTGGGCCGGGCGTAGCCATAACGAAATACCAAACAGAAACCGGGCCGGCTGATTATATTTTATTTGCGATAAAATGGAAGAAACCATAGGCACCAGCCTGCAGCAAGCCGAAGCCTTAAGGCATAGTATTTTAAAAAGGGCTTTTGAAGGGAAGTTGGCGGGAGATAATTTTGTTAACAGATAGACCAAATAAATATGCCAATACCGGAAAACATCGAACACGAACACATTTTTCAAGCTATGCTTAAAATCCATAGAGAAGAAATACCACCACGGAGAGGGGCACGGGAATGGGCGGTAGAATATGAGGGCGAAACATTCCCATGTAAACTGCTTGTCTCATGGGCGAATTTGTATGCAAATGATGAAGAGTTAGACCCTGATCCGAATAATTTCACTACGTATTCAGCGCAAGATTATTTAAGATTAAAAGGTTTCACTATTGTAGAATTATAAAGAAATGGAAGATATTTTTAAGCCCTCAAGTCTCACGATTAAACAGTTATTCGGGAACACAGATGCGTTATATCAGATCCCCCGGTACCAAAGGCCATACTCTTGGGGGGATGAACAATTAGACAAACTCTGGGATGATCTTTGTGAGGCGCATGAAAATGATCCAAATTATTTCCTTGGCTCCGTTATCACCGCCAAATCTGAGGAAAATTCAACCTACCTTGACATCGTTGATGGACAACAGCGGCTAACCACCTTAACAATAATGTTTTGTGTATATCGGGATTTATATCCGAACATTAATCAAAATATTTTGGAGGAGGATCCTTTTGCAATAGATAATAAAATTATTGAAGGCTCCATCAAATTCAATGATCGATTTGAGCGATTGCGATTGCGTACTCATTCGAATCACCAAAGCGCTTTTGAGACTATAATTCTTAAAGGAAATACTTTAACATGTAAAAAACCTTATAAGAAGGATTTAAGAAGGGATGAACCAAAATACAAATTTGAAAACACAGCACAATTTTTCAATGAAAAGCTTTCTGAGATCGGTGAAGACGAAGCCGGGATATTGTTGAATTATATATTCAACAGAGTAAAAATCATTAGGATAGACTGTCAATCAGTTTCTTTCGCAATTAAATTATTCCAGGTATTAAATGACAGAGGCTTAGATTTGTCAAACTCCGATTTGATTAAAAGTTATCTTATTGCAAAAATCCAGAAGAAGTATGAGCATAATATCGAATTAAGAAAACAAAAAGAAGATCAATTTATGGACGACTGGAAAGTATGTGAAGGTATTTCTGATCATACCGAAACTCCTTTGAAT
>DATCES010000040.1:0-5737 GCA_036509935.1 Mucilaginibacter sp. | reverse complement strand
CAAGCTTGTAGGCCGCCTGGTAATATTCAAGCGCTTTTTTGTAATTTTTTAATTTCAGATGCTCATCGCCTAAAGTACTAAGTATATAGCCCATCCACTGACCCGTGGCATCGTTGTTATCCTTAACAGCCAACTGTGAATAATAAAGCGCCGAGTCTAATACGTTAGTTTCTTTAAAAACAAAGGCCATGTTAAAATAGCTGACGCTCAAAATAATCCTATTATGCGAAACCAGGGCGGATTGTTTACCACGCCGATAATAATACAACGCTTTCGAATAATTTTGCTGGCCCTTGTAAATATTGCCTATCAGGTTATAAATACTGGAAAGCTCGCGGGTATATGTACTGTTTTCAATGATCTTCAGCGATTGGAAAGCCAGGTTAAGCGCCACCGGGTAGTTTCCCTTATTATACAGGGCATACGAATAGATATTAAGTCCCGAAGCAAGTATATGCCGGTCATTATTTTGCCGGCCGTATGTTATTAATTCCTTTGCATAATAAATGCCGCTGTCCGGGTAGTTTGCCACATAGGAACCTTTTAACACAGATACAATGTCAACAATGGTATCCGTTTTAATTTTAAAAATCAAATCCTTTAAACGATATCCAGGCTTTTGCTGCGCCCAGACAGGGCTTAAAGTAAAAGCGAAACAAAAAAGCAATAAAAGTTTTTTCATACCCTCAATTTATTGGTAACGTTATTATAAACTCCGATCCCTCCCCCTCAACGCTGTTAACCTGTATGCTTCCCCAATAACAGGTTTAATACAAAGAAAATGAAAACATTTAATATATTAGCCAGCAAAACAGTAACAGATGCTTTTTGAACAAGCTGGTGAATTTATTTTAAACAAATTAAGAGATGAACTGCCCGCGCATTTTACTTATCACCAAGCAGATCATATACTGGATGTTTACCGTGCCGCCGAACGTATAGGCAAGCAGGAGGGTATTGACCCGCAGCAAATGCGTTTGCTGCTTACCGCTGCGTGGTACCATGATGCAGGTTTTTTGGTTGGCCCCGATGAACATGAAGAACAATCATGCCGAATTGCCCGCGAGGTTTTGCCCGGCTTTGATTATACGGACGCGGATATTGAAGTTATATGCGGGTTGATAAGGGCTACAAGGATGCCGCAATCGCCAAAAAACCATTTAGAGAAAATTTTGGCTGATGCTGACCTTGACTACCTTGGCCGCGAAGATTTTGGGGCGATAAGCAATAGGCTCTACCAGGAGTTGGCCTTTGCCGGTAAAATCGACACGGAACAGGAATGGCATTTTGCCGAAGTGAAATTTATGGAAAACCACCATTATTTTACCCAAAGTGCAATTAGCGCACGTAAAGCGCAAAAAGACATTAACTTAGAAAAAATTAAGGCGCAAATAAATACCAGCACCGGCAAAATGAAAGGATTACAATTACCTCATTGGCTTACCGATACAATTCATATTGTTGCCGGTATTTTGTTTTGCGGTTTTGCACTAAAAAGCTTTTTGGTTCCCAACCGGTTTTTCGATGGCGGGGTTACCGGCATTTCATTGTTAGTGCACGAAATATACCATTTTGATATTGCCTACCTCATTGTGCTGGCCAACATCCCTTTCATTATTATGGGCGCTTTCCAGGTTAATAAAAGTTTTGCTATTAAAACTTTTATCGCGGTAATTGGGCTTGGTTTATGTTTGTCATTTATCCCTTATCCGCAAATTACATCCGACAAGTTGCTGGTTTCCATTTTTGGCGGCGCTTTTATGGGTATCGGGGTAGGGCTCGCCATTCGCGGGGGCTGCGCCCTTGACGGGATAGAAGTACTGGCGCTTTATACCGGACGCCGCATCAGCTTCACCATCAGCGAAATTATTTTAGGTATTAACGTCGTTATTTTCCTCATCGCGGCTATTAAACTGGGCTTGCCTACCGCCCTGTATTCTATACTTACTTATTATACGGCATCGCGCGTCATTAATTATGTTATAGAAGGCTTGGAAGAGTATACCGGGGTAACCATTATCTCGGGCGAGAGCGGGAAAATCAAGGAGCAATTGGTAATGTCGCTTGGCAGGGGTATTACTGTTTATAAAGGAGAGCGTGGCTTTTTAAAAGATAGTTTTGATATTAGCCAGCCGGTGGACATTATTTTTACCATTGTAACCCGCCTGGAGGTGCGCCGACTGCGTAACCTGGTACACGATATTGACCCCAAAGCGTTTATTTTTACCAGCACCATTAAGGAAGCTGCCGGAGGGGTATTAAAACGCAAACCGCGGCATTAGTTCAAAATCAACTTACATACCCGCTGTTCGTAGACTTTGTCTACGAATGGGCTATGCGTGTAGTTTAAGACTACATTATCTTCTCCGAAGTTGCCATCCTGGCGCGTGCATGAAGCCCAAAGGCCAAAAGTGCAAAGGCTATTCGTGACATGAGACGTTAAATATAGCAAAGAACAAATCTGAAAGCAAATCACAACTATCATCTATATTGTAATGATCTTCCCCCCTTGCTAATCCGCCAAAAATTGACTATATTTGGGTTAATCCCAAAGCATTACCTTCCGGGGTAAAGCATCCTCAAAAAAAAAATTTATATTTTTTCTGCGTTTTTTGTTGCTGTTCTTTGACGTTCTTTGACTTTTTTAGTATATTTGTTTGATATACAGTGGCTTAAACAAAATATTACCCGGTTTTTTATCACGCCCTAAACGTGTTTAGCCTGCGGAAACGGGATTTTTATCACGCCCTAAACGCGTTTAGCCTGCGAAAACAGATTTTTTATCACGCCCTAAACGCGTTTAGCCTGCGAAAACGGATTTTTTATCACGCCCTAAACGCGTTTAGCCTGTGAGGATTTAGAGGGGAACCAGGTTTAGGGGATAGTTTGGGGCAGCAATTTCCGTCCCCGCAGGTTCCTTCTTCCGGACTTTCCCGACTTTTCGGACTTTCCCGACTTTCCCGACTTTTCTAACTTTTTTACATCCGCGTTACAAAAAAAAAGAGTATCTTTGCCAATCAAAAAAAGCAAAAAGATTAACCTCTCCCATTATTTGCCGCACAAAACACTTGCGGCCGGATGTTCGGCATCAAACATTACGCAGTCTGTTTTGTATCTTGAGAAGCTATAATTGATAACTTAACATTTTCTGCCCTGGTTGTCCGGTTGATTATTATGCAACCGATTATCACCGGGGCCTATTATTCATAAAAATGAGACAATTAAAAATAACCCAATCCATTACCAACCGCGAATCGCAATCGCTTGAAAAGTATTTACACGAAATTGGAAAAGTTGACCTGATTACGGCGCAGGAAGAAGTGATACTGGCCCAAAAAATACGCGAAGGCGACCAGGCTGCTTTGGAACGGTTAACCAAAACCAACCTGAGGTTTGTGGTGTCGGTTGCCAAGCAATACCAAAGCCAGGGCCTTACTTTAGGCGACCTTATAAATGAGGGCAACCTGGGTTTGATAAAAGCGGCCAAACGTTTTGATGAAACCAAGGGTTTTAAATTTATTTCGTACGCTGTATGGTGGATACGCCAGTCTATTTTATCGGCTGTAGCCGAGCAAAGCCGTATTGTGCGCCTGCCATTAAACCAGATAGGGTCGTTAAGCAAGCTCCATAAATCGGCCTCCAAACTTGAGCAGCACCTGGAGCGCCAGCCAACTCCCGAAGAATTGGCCGCCGACCTGGAAATCAGTGTTGAAAAGGTGTCCGATTCGTTATCAAACGCCGGCCGCCAGGTATCTGTTGACGCGCCGTTTATTACCGGCGAAGAAAATACGCTGCTTGATGTATTGCAAAGTACCGATTCGGCTACAGACAGCCAAATGATGACTGATTCCCTGTCGCAGGAAATCACACGCTCGCTCAGTATTTTAGCTGAACGGGACAGGCAGGTTATCGTCCTGTTTTTTGGCCTGGGCAGCAGTGCGCCCCATTCGCTGGAAGAGATTGGCGAAAAATTCAGCCTTACCCGCGAACGTGTCCGCCAGATAAAAGACAAAGCGCTGATGCGCCTGAGGCATAATTCAAAAGCAAATTTACTGCAATCGTATTTGTAGGAAAGACGGGAAAGTCCGAAAGTCAGGAAAGTCCGAAAGAAAAAAGAAACAGCAATACCACACAAAAAAATTTTACGATTTGAATAAAGGTCGTATATTTGTTGCTTCATACGGCGAGTTCTATCTTGCCTATTGTGATAAGGTTTAGGTTAAAGCCTCCAAACAGCGAGTGTAAGGAGGCTTTATTTTTTTAAGTAAGCGCTTAAAACCTTACGCTTTCTGCTTTACGCTTTCTGCTTTACGCTTTCTGCTTTACGCTTTCTGCATTAAGCTTTCTGCATTAAGCTACATCAAAACGGCATCCCGATTCCAAAATTAAGCTGCATAAAATTGTAGGTATCCCCACTGTTGCTTGCCTGGTAGGCCGCCTTAAAGGGACCGCTGTGAAAAAGCTCGTTAAAATGATCAACAAGCACCCATTGGTTTGAACCGCTAAACTGGGGGTCTTTAAATTTAAAGGCTGCATCGAGTCTGAAAACAAAGAAAGCCAGGTCGAACCTTAACCCTGTGCCAATATCCATTGCTGATGATTGTAAAAAATTATTAAACCTGAATTGAACGTTAGGATCATTGGGCTGTTTATCAAGGCGCCAAATATTGCCGCCATCAACAAATACCGCGCCTTTTAATTTTGAGCCAAAAAAATCATCGGCAATCTTATATCTGTACTCCAGGTTTGAAATTATCTTTACTTCGCCAAACTGGTCAAGGTATTTTAATTGCGTACGCAGTAAATCACCTTTTGACTCTACGCGGCCTTGCCCCGGCGGACCGTAAAAAGTGGCCCTGTTAAACTGTCCGGGTCCTAAAGTCCTCGGCAGCCACGCCCTCATATCATTGGCACCCCCGGTATAAAAATCTTTCTCAAATATTAGTGCGTTGCTGTTACCATACGGAACGCCCAGGCCCGTGTTTAAACGGAAAACAAGCTGCCGCTCGCCTCCAAAGGTGTGGTAAAAACGCAGGTCTGTTTCTGCTTTTGCATATTGGGCAAAAGCGCGGCCGGCAAATGTGCGCTCGCCCAGGGTGTCTTTTGGTGTATTAAACAAATTGCTCAGTAAGCTGAGCGTATTGCCACCTACATCAAGGCTACCCCTGAAATATGTAAAGTTTGAATACGAATTGAGCCTGTTTGCATTGTATTGAAAAGTGTACTGGCTACCCGATGTAAATATGGTACGCCCTATTAAATAGCTGTAAGCGTAAAGGTTTGCTGCTAATAACTTTTTTTGTGCCGAAGGGTTAATAACCCCCCTGGAAAACTCGATATCAATAGGCGTTACGGAGTGCAATTTGTTGGCTGTTTCGGCAAAATCGTATGTGACGGAGTTAATAAAACTTGTGCGCTGAACCAAACCCTTTTCAAAAAACAACTGGTAGTTGGTTGAAAAAGTAGTATGGGGAACACCGTATTTACCTAATATCGGAAGACGAAATGGCGTAATAATACGTGGGTAGGTAAGGGTTGCCCCTACCCGCAGGTCCTGGTTTTCGATAGCGTTTGCAGTTGTTGCGTTGCGGGCATTGTCAAATAATACGCTCCAATTTAGTTTTACCTGTAATATAGCGGCATTTTTAAATACATCCCGGTCGGTAAACGTGTTCCCGAAATTATAGCCGTACTGCCCCGAATTAAACAGGAACTCCCCTTCCACCCTGTCAGACAT
>DATCES010000039.1:0-5756 GCA_036509935.1 Mucilaginibacter sp. | reverse complement strand
AAGCCCGGGTAAGGTTCCTCGCGTATCATCGAATTAAACCACATGCTCCTCCGCTTGTGCGGGCCCCCGTCAATTCCTTTGAGTTTCACCCTTGCGGGCGTACTCCCCAGGTGGAATACTTAACGCTTTCGCTTTGACGCTGACTGTATATCGCCAACATCGAGTATTCATCGTTTAGGGCGTGGACTACCAGGGTATCTAATCCTGTTTGATCCCCACGCTTTCGTGCCTCAGCGTCAATCTCACCATAGTAAGCTGCCTTCGCAATTGGTGTTCTGTGACATATCTATGCATTTCACCGCTACTTGTCACATTCCGCCTACCTCTAGTGTATTCAAGCCCTGCAGTATCAAAGGCACTGCGATAGTTAAGCTACCGTCTTTCACCCCTGACTTACAAGGCCGCCTACGCACCCTTTAAACCCAATAAATCCGGATAACGCTCGGATCCTCCGTATTACCGCGGCTGCTGGCACGGAGTTAGCCGATCCTTATTCTCAGAGTACATTCAGCCCCGGTCACGACCGGGGGTTTATTCCCCTGCAAAAGCAGTTTACAACCCGTAGGGCCGTCTTCCTGCACGCGGCATGGCTGGTTCAGGCTTCCGCCCATTGACCAATATTCCTTACTGCTGCCTCCCGTAGGAGTCTGGTCCGTGTCTCAGTACCAGTGTGGGGGGCCATCCTCTCAGATCCCCTAAACATCGTTGCCTTGGTAAGCCGTTACCTTACCAACTAGCTAATGTTCCGCATGCCCATCCTTATCCTATAAATATTTGATCAATTCACAATGCTGTATCTTGATATTATGCGGGCTTAATCTCTCTTTCGAGAGGCTATCCCCCTGATAAGGGTAGGTTACATACGTGTTACGCACCCGTGCGCCACTCTCAATGATAGCAAGCTACCATATCCCGTCCGACTTGCATGTATTAGGCCTGCCGCTAGCGTTCATCCTGAGCCAGGATCAAACTCTCCATTGTATAATGTCTAGTTTATCGCTGACCCTATTATTTTTTTAATAGAATCTGTATAATTATTCCTTCTACAGTATCCCTCTCTCTTCTTTATTTCATAACCCGCCTCCGTAAGCTCAAAGCTTAAAGCACAAAGCTTAAAGCTTTTGGTATCTGCATTTTGCTTTTCTGCTTTCTGCTTTTACCTTTCTGCTTTCGCCTTTTTACCTTTTTCCGAAGGAATCCCTCGGATCGCTTTCAGCTTCCTTCCGCTGTTACGCTACATGATTTTCTATACCTTATAAGAACTTATCACCTTCCCCGTCACGGTTCAGATTTTATTTTGTTTTCACCTTTAACAGTGATTACTTTTTCAATTTTTTATACCGGAAATCGCTTCCGGAAATGCTTTGTTAAGCACCCCTTTCTTTTGGGACTGCAAAGGTAAGAACCTTTTTTGCTTGCGCAAACTTTATTTCTTTTATTTTTACCTTGCTTTTACAGAACGTCCCGCTATCTCTTTTGCGGGCTGCAAAGGTACGAGGAATTTTGGATTCAACAAACGCTTTATCAGAAATTTCAATGGTGTACTTATAACACTTTGCTAATCAGCAGGGAAATGTTTCAATGGTTCATCTAAGCCCCTCCCATTGAGAATTTGCGGCATACATTTTTCAACTCTCGCATCGCGGGTTTTGGATTGTTTGGGTGCCGAAAAATAAAACAGGCACCCTCTTTGCCGACCCGGCGTTAATGCCTCAAAAGCAGTTTTCAAGGCGGGAATAGCGTTTAATTTACTTTGAAATTCTTCGGGAATGATGAAGCCTGCCGTCTTCCTTGACAACCATTTTTAAACCGGCTTTAAGAGAGTCCGGTGTCCGGCAAAACCATCGCACCTCACGCTCGCCGTGTGTTTTATTTCTTTCGGGCTTTACTGACTTTCCCGACTTTCGGACCACAAAAAAACTACTTCTCCATTTGCTCAATAACCGCCTGCGTTACGCCGGTAAATGAGAAGCCGCCATCGTGGAACAGGTTTTGCATGGTTACCATTTTGGTTAAATCAGAAAAAAGTGTTACACAATAATCAGCACATTGGTCGGCATTGGCATTGCCGAGCGGGCTCATTTTTTCAGCATAATTAATAAATCCGTCAAAGCCTTTAACCCCCGAACCTGCTGTTGTGCGCGTTGGCGATTGCGAAACGGTGTTGATGCGCACATGCTTTTTTACGCCATAATAATAGCCAAAATTGCGCGCTATGCTTTCAAGGTAGGTTTTATTATCCGACATGTCATTATAATCAGGGAATACACGCTGCGCAGCTATGTAGCTTAGGGCTACTACAGACCCCCACTCGTTTATGGCATCCATTTTCATAGCAGTTTGCAATATCCTGTGCAAACTAAGCGCGGATATGTCTAAACCTTTATGGGTAAAATCGTAATTGTTTTCGGTATAAGTAATGCCTTTGCGCACGTTAATGCTCATGCCAATGGAGTGTAATACAAAATCAACGCCCTCGCCAAAATGCTCCTGCGATTTGGTAAACAGGTTTACAATATCGTCATTGCTGGTTACATCGGCGCCAATAACCGGGGCATTACATTCTTCGGCCAGTTTATTTAATTCGCCCATGCGCAAAGCTATGGGTGCGTTGCTCAAAATAATTTCAGCCCCTTCCTGTACCGCCCGCTGAGCCACTTTCCAGGCTATGGATTGCTCATTGAGGGCGCCAAAAATGATCCCCTTTTTACCTTTTAATAAGTTATATGCCATGTGTTTTTGTTTATGAAGCTGGCAAAGTTATAATTATTATTTACGAATTATGATTTACGATTTTAGATTGGCTCGGAATTTTTTTCCATCTTTTCAGAAATCGTAATTCCAAAATCGTAAATCAGCCCAGCAATTCCCTGGCATTCTGCAAAGCGCTTTCACCCGGTTTATCGCCGCTTAGCATTTTGGCAATTTCCAAAACCCGCTCCTGTTTTTCCAATTGTTTTATGCGGGTATATGTTGTTGCTCCCTCATCGTCTTTATAAACAAAATAATGGCTTTGCCCTTTACTGGCTATCTGCGGCAGGTGTGTAATAGCGATCACCTGCAAATTATCCGCCAGTCGCTGCATAATTTGCCCTACTTTGTTTGCTACCTCACCGGATACGCCTGCATCTATCTCATCAAAAATTATGGTGGGTAGGGCTGTATTTTGAGCAATGAGCGATTTTATTGCAAGCATAAGCCGTGACAGCTCGCCGCCGGACGCAACCTTGCTCATTTCGGCAAGCGCATGGCCCCTGTTTGCTGTAAATAAGAAACGTACAACATCAACTCCGTTAGCCCCCAAACCCCCGCCATTTGGCGGAGCGTTACGTCCTGTGGGGGATAGTTCGATTTTAAGATTGGCATTGGTCATGCCCATTTCTGCGAGGCTGTGCAGCACATGCTTTTCGATGATTGGAATTGCTGTTTTGCGGTTTGCTGACAATTCAGCAGCCAAATTCTCCAGTTCGGTTCGATCTGCATCGAGCTGCCGTTTCAGCTTCTCAATGGCTTCATCCCCAAAAACTGCCTGTTGTATTTTGCCGGAAAGCTCATCCTGTAGTTGTAATAATCCGGTATTGGTGTTTACCCGGTGTTTTTTCTGTAGGTTGTAAAGCAGGCTTAGGCGGGTATTTATTTCTTCGGCGCGGGCTTCGCCGGTATGGGTACGCTGTTCAATAATTTCAATCTCAGTGGCTATATCCTTTAGTTCAATAATGGCGCTGTTTAACCGCTGGTATAATTCTTCAATTTGCGGGTTAAACTTTTCAATGGAGGTAAGCTGATGGCCCGCTTCGCGCAATTGTATAATTGCCGAAGTTTCGCCCCCGTGCATTAAATAATAGGCACCTAACAGGTTGCGTTTTATTTCTTCGGCATTGTTAAGGGCATAAAGTTCATGCTCCAGCGGTTCCTGTTCATCTGCTGAAAGGTTGGCTTTTTTTAGTTCGTCATGCTGAAACTGAAAGTAATCCAGGTCGGCTTTTGCTTTTTCACTTTCATCAACAAGCTGCAGCAACCTGGCGGCCGCTTTTTTGTAGGATCTGAATTTCGACCGGTAATCATTTAAAAGGCCGCCGTGTTTGGCAACTGCATCAACAACCAATAGCTGAAACTCCGGGTCGTTAATCTCCAGCGTAGCGTGTTGCGAGTGTATGTCTATCAGTTTTTCGCCCAGGGCTTTAAGCGCGGGTAAATTTACAGGCGTATCGTTTACAAAGGCCCTCGATTTGCCGTCGGCAGAAATTTCACGCCTTAAAACCGTTTCGGCTTCATAATCCAGGTCGTTATCCTCAAAAAACTGTTTTAAATGAAATGCCCCTATCTTAAACGAGCCTTCGATCACACATTTTTTTTGCTGGTTAAAAAAATAACGGCTTTCGGCGCGCTGCCCTAAAATAAGCGAAAGTGCGCCTAATATTATGGACTTACCGGCCCCGGTTTCGCCAGTGAGTATATTCAGCCCGCTATCGAAACTAATTTCAAGGTTATCAATTAAAGCGTAATTACTGATGCTGAGCTTTTGAAGCATAAAAAAACCCTCATGTTTGAGGGTACTAAATTACGATTTATGTTGCTTTGTGAGCACTGAAATATGAATGGCGAATAGCTTTATTTTAGCCCCACCTAAATCCTCCCCGGTAGGGAGGACTTAAAAAATGAACGCGGGCGAAGCTAAAGTCTCCCCAACCGGGGGAGATTTAGAGGGGGCTAAATCATCAGGTTTTCTTAATTTAATGCCATTGATTCACTATTCACCACTCAGTTCATCAATTAATTTTGGTGGTCGGCTGGTGCCGGAGGTGCGGGCGCTGGTGCCGCTGGCGCTGCCGGTTCGTCGGCTTCAGGTTTTTCAACCTTTTCAGGTGCTTCCGGCTTTTCAGGTGCTTCCGGCTTTTCTTCCGGTGCTTTCCAGTTTTCCTCTGGGAAATGGAAGTCATAGCCTTTTACATCCTTTAAATGCTTTTTAAATTCGGGCGAGTTCATGTACAGCTTCACTTTCAATTCGGCCTCCATTAACTGCTGTTGAATTTTTCTCATGTCCATATTGTTTATATGTTGAACCTGGTCAAGCAGCATTTTCATATCTATTTGCTTTTGCGCTATTTCCGGACTGCTAATGGTTTTTCTTATACTATCGGCCATTAACCGGAATCTTTCAGTTTTTTTAAGGAATTCGGGGTTATCGTAGCGTTTGCCCACTTCTTCGCCCATCCTTTTTAATTGTTCACTTTGCTCTTTTACCTCAGCCGGTAGTTTTTGTTGCAGTTCGGCCTCGTATTTTTTATAGTTTTCGTCCTTACTGTCGTCACTATGATTTTTGTGTACAATGCCGTACTTTTTTTTGAGATCCTCATTCATTCGTTTAAATTCCGGACTATCATAGTATTTCCCGACTTTCGCGCCAAGCTCGGCTAATTCCCGGCTTTCGCCATTATCCTGCCACTTTTTATCGAAATCAGCACTTAATTTCGCTTGTTGAAGCTCCAGTTCTTTAACATCGGGCTCATGTAGTTTATAATATTCTTCTATTTCTTTGCCTTTTACATCCAGCTCCTCCTGATACTTTTTAAACTCCGGGCTGTTGTAATAGGCGTTCAACGCATCGCCATACTTTTCTACATCAGCCGAAAGTTTCGTCAAATCGGCATCCATTTGTCCTTTTTCGGCTTGCCTATCGCGCTTTACTTTCGCGGCTTTTTTTGTAGCTATCTTTTCAGCTTTCGCGGATTTTTTACTGGTGGTATCGGTAAAAA
>DATCES010000038.1:0-3946 GCA_036509935.1 Mucilaginibacter sp. | reverse complement strand
CTTTTACCTTCATCGGTTTCGAGTAAACTTTCATGGAAAAATTTTGCTGCATAGGCAGTTACTATCATCAGGCTTTCGCGATGATTTTCCTCCTCCTTATCCTCAACCTTCTCTACAGTTTCCTCAACCTCGATACTGTATTTTTTTGCCAGCCATTTTAAGGCTTCGGGATAAGTGAACTTTTCCAGTTCCATTAAAAAAGTAATAGCTGAGCCGCCTTTGCCTGATGAAAAATCTTTAAAAATACCTTTAGCAGGCGAAACCGTGAACGATGGGGTACGCTCATTGGCAAATGGCGAAAGCCCTACATAGTTAGCGCCCCTTTTTTTTAATTGCACAAACTCACCTATCACCTCCACAATGTCGGTGGCTTCCATAATACGGTCAATGGTGGATTTGGTGATCATTATAATAGCTGCACAATGGTACGATCACAAAAATAGCTTTTTACCCTTTTATAAGTGGTAAACCAGGATTATAAATTTATAATTGATTGTAGCGCCGGGAGTTAATTTAACGTATAGGTATTTAAACAGATATTAAAAACGCATATCATGAAAAAAATATTATTTGCCGCATCCGCCTTTTTAGTGTTGTTCTCTATTTCATGCAAAAAAAACAATCAAAATCCCGTTGCCGATTTGTTTATAGGAGCCACTAAAAATAATTCAGCATGGATA
Source organism: Mucilaginibacter sp. (assembly GCA_036509935.1). GTDB lineage: Bacteria > Bacteroidota > Bacteroidia > Sphingobacteriales > Sphingobacteriaceae > Mucilaginibacter. The sequence continues at coordinate 3,266 of DATCES010000038.1, read as the reverse complement.
GCACAACCATCAACAGGTTATTTTGCAAACCGGGATTCACTAACTATCAGAGGATTTCACGCAACAGGCGAAGAAACTATTGTATTGCGTTTAGGATTCAAGGGCAAGGGAAGTTATATACTTAAAGCAAATCAGGCATTATATGAAACAACTGTTGGACTTGATGCAATAACCAGTAGCTATAAACTTGATACCACCAAAACTAATACGCTGACGGTAACAAGTTTTAATCCCTATACTAATATTGCCACAGGGAGCTTTACTGCGAGTTTTGTGAAAACTTACGGTGTTGCCAGCTACCCCAATAACATCAGTTTTACAAACGGAAAATTCTGGATTGAGCTGCCGGACTGATTTACTTTAAACTTTGGCGGGTACCCGTTTTTTTATAAAGGTAACCGCTATCCCAGCCAAAACAATAGCACTCCCTATGATCTCACTCAAGCGGTAAAACCCCGATGTAACGGGGAGGCACACCCGCAAGCTTTACAAAAATTGGCGAAAACGATATGCACAGGATGCCGATGATAAGGCTTGCTTTGGGGTTCATTACAACAAACTTAAACAAATTGTCTGAATCAGAATTTACAGAATTTCAGGATTAACAGAATAAAGAATTAACAGGGCGGCATCTTGTAAATTCTCTAATTCTGTAAATTCTGATTCAGACAATCTTCTGATAAATCAAATAATCGTATTTTTGCCGCTCAAAATAAATTTCTATGGGCCGGCGCACAAAGATCAAAGCATTATTAGAAAGCGAACAAACGGATATTGATGTAACAGTTAAAGGATGGGTACGCAGCTTCCGTAATAACCAGTTTATTGCTTTGAATGATGGCTCGACCAACAGCAATTTACAGGTGGTGGTAGATTTTGAAAACACTGACCCGGCACTTTTAAAACGCCTGACCACCGGCGCTGCTATCAGCGTTTCGGGTATATTGGTGGCTTCTTTAGGGAAAGGCCAGAAAGTAGAGGTTAAGGCAAAAGAAATTGAGATTTTAGGTGACTGCGACCCGGATAAATATCCTTTACAGCTAAAAAACCGCCCAAGCCTTGAATTTTTGCGCGAAATAGCGCACCTGCGTTTCCGTACCAACACGTTCGGGGCGGTATTCCGTGTGCGCAACAGCCTGGCGTTTGCCGTACACCAATTTTTCCAGGAACGCGGGTTTGTTTACCTGCACACACCCATCATTACCGCATCCGATGCGGAAGGCGCAGGGGAAACTTTCCATGTAACCAATTTCGATTTAACCAATCCGCCTAAAACAGAGAGCGGCGAAATTGATTTTAAGGAAGATTTTTTTGGCAGGCCAACCAACTTAACCGTCTCCGGGCAGTTGGAGGGTGAGCTTGGCGCTATGGCTTTGAGCGACATTTATACTTTCGGGCCTACTTTCCGCGCTGAAAATTCAAATACAACACGCCACTTAGCCGAGTTTTGGATGATTGAGCCTGAAATGGCTTTTTACGACCTGAACGATAACATGGACTTAGCCGAGGAATTACTGAAGTATGTAATAAAATATGCTTTGGATAAAAATGCGGAAGATATTGGATTTTTAACCCAGCGCCTGGAGGATGAAGAAAAGCAAAAACCGCAAAACGAGCGTTCGGGCATGAGTTTGATTGAAAAATTGCAGTTTTGCCTTGATAACGATTTTGAGCGGTTAACTTATACTGAAGCAATTGATATTTTAAAGGAATCGGCGCCGAACAAGAAAAAGAAGTTCCAATACCCCATTGAAGGCTGGGGTACCGACCTGCAATCGGAACATGAGCGTTATTTAGTTGAAAAGCACTTTAAAAAGCCTGTTATATTGACCGATTACCCGAAACACATAAAAGCATTTTACATGCGCCAGAATGAACCGGATGCAAACGGACACGAAACAGTACGCGCTATGGATATATTATTTCCGGGTATTGGCGAAATTGTTGGCGGCTCGCAGCGCGAGGAGCGCCTTGATAAACTTGAACAGCGCATGGATGAAATGGGCATACCCAAAGATGAATTGTGGTGGTACCTGGATACCCGCCGCTTTGGCGCTTGCCCTCATGCCGGTTTCGGTTTGGGCTTTGAACGCCTGGTGCAGTTTGTTACCGGGATGGGCAATATAAGGGATGTAATACCTTTCCCAAGGTTTCCGAAAAATGCAGAATTCTGATCACTGATTTAAGCTGATTTTTTTGATTACACTGATTTCTGTGTCAAAATTGGTGCAATCATCATTCTTTCTTATAATCCTTATGCACTATCAAAAAACCGGCGCGTTCGGTTTGTCACTACTCACCATTCACTACTCAATTCCCCAACTGCTTTATAGCCAGGTACGCCATCAAGCCGGTACTTAATTCCAACGCAGATTCTTCCACATCAAAAGTTGGGGTATGTACAGACGAGGTAATGCCCCGGCTTTCGTTACGGGTGCCCAAACGGTAAAAACAGGAATCGGCAACCTGTGAGTAATATGCAAAATCTTCGGCGGCCATCCATATATCCAGGTCGACCACATTGTCTTTACCGAGGTAATCTTCAGCAAAACCCCGGGCCGAGGCGGTTAACTTTTCTTCGTTAACAAGGAATGGATAACCCCTTACAATATTAAACTCGCAGCTGCCCCCCATGCTTTCGGCCATGCCTTCGGCCATTTTTTTCATTTTTACATGCGCATCGCTGCGCCATTTTTCGTCCATCGTCCTGAACGTCCCTTCAAGGTAAACCTCGTTCGGGATCACATTGGTTGCGCCGTTGGCTATCACCTTGCCAAATGAAAGCACCGATGGGCTTTTCGGGTCGGCAAAGCGGCTCACTATTTGTTGTAAGGCGGTTAATATATGGGCGGTAATGATAACCGGGTCGATGTTTTGCTGGGGTTGCGCGCCGTGGCCACCTTTTCCCCTTACGGTAACATAAAGCTCGTCAGTGGAGGCCATGTATTTGCCGGCGCGGAAACCTACTTTACCCGCATCTATCAGGGGCATTACATGCTGGCCTAAAACAGCCTGTGGTTTCGGGTTTTCCAGTACGCCCTCTTTTATCATCAGGCTGGCGCCGCCGGGCAGCTTTTCTTCTGCCGGCTGAAAGATAAGCTTTATCGTTCCCCCAAACTGGCTTTTCAGGCCGGTTAATATTTTCGCGGTACCCAGCAGGGAGGAAGTATGCACATCGTGCCCGCAGGCATGCATTACACCTTCATTTTGCGACCTATAGGGGACATCATTTGCTTCCGTAATAGGCAGGGCATCCATATCGCCCC
>DATCES010000037.1:0-3986 GCA_036509935.1 Mucilaginibacter sp. | reverse complement strand
ATGGCTACAATTAATATATCGGCCTGTAGCGTAAAGCTTTTAATATCGCGCGTGCGGCTATGGCAAATAGTCACCGTGCAATTACCCGGATAGGCGTTACGCGCCATTAAAATGCTTATGGGCGAGCCGACTATATTGCTGCGCCCAACTACAACGCAATGCTTGCCAACTGTTTCAATACCATATTCTTTCAGCATCAAAGTAATGCCATAAGGCGTAGCCGGGATAAATGAAGGTAAATTACGCTGCATCCGCCCCAGGTTAATAGGGTGGAAGCCATCAACATCCTTGCGGTAATCAATGTTTTCAGTTACTTTATCAGGATTGATATGTTTGGGCAAAGGCAATTGAACGATAATACCGTCAATATCGGCATCCGCGTTAAGCTCTGCTACTTTGTTCAACAATTCTTCTTCGGTAACATCAGCTTCATACCTGACTAAAGATGATTTAAAACCTACCTGTTCGCAGTTTTTTATTTTACTGGCCACATAAGTTTCGCTGCCGCCATCATGGCCAACCAGCACGGCCACCAAATGAGGCTTGCGGCCGGTTTGTGCTAAAATTTTAGCAGCGCCTTCGGCTATTTCACCTTTAAGTTTTTCTGATACGTATTTTCCGTCGAGTAGTTGCATTGCTTGTTTGCTCCCTAAAGAATGATTTGAATTATTAGTTTACTACCCTGCATTTATTTTCAAGGATAAGCCGCTCTTTAATTTCATCATTTGATATTAAATTGATGATAGAACCTCTCCTTTTCCAATCGTCGGATTGTTTATAGAGTTCTTTTGAGGAGAACAATACTTTTACAAAGTTTAATTTGGCATTATGCATAAAACTGTCAGGATGCAATCTTTTTGCTGTATCGAAAATAAATTGGCTAAAAATAACACCAGCATTAATTTGATCCGTATTGTTACCCCGGTTATTTGATTTTAAATTGCATACAACAGCAAATAATTTTCCAGCTGAATTTTTGTAAAATATGATGTAATCACACATAGCATTAGCATTTCCATCTGCATAATAAGGGAATAAATATTTTACTTTTTCACGATCACGAATTATACTTTGGTCAAATTTATAAATGAGGTAATCATTTTTTGCCTCAAAGAGAGCTTCTTTGCAGGAGGCTTCTCTGCCGGTTTCTTCGAGTATAAAGTGTTTGGCGCTTTTATTAACAAAATAGCCATTAAAAATCACATTTTTGATTTTATCCAGCATCTTAAATTAATTCTCTTTATCAAATAAGTCGAAGTAAATACTTTCTGATATTTCGGCTAAACGGCTATTTTCCTTTTGAATTGTCGAAATTTCAAAACCAAACTCATCAACAGGAATATGAATCGCTTTATTGTCTTTAAACAAATAAACCCCAACCATATCCTTATCGATCAGATCAGCTTGTTTGTAACCATATTTATCTATTAAAGACTTGGCACCCTCTCCAGCAGAATTTAACCGGATCAAATTGTTTATTTCCGTTATTATATAGTCGCTGTGGGTTGAAATTAATACCTTGAACCCTTCATTTACTATTCTCGCTAATATCCTGGCCATGATTATTTGATTATCAGGGTGCAGGTTTAATTCGGGTTCATCAATAATAATAAAATCTCCTTTATTAGCTAAATGCCTGAAATAAAAGACGAGGCTTGATAGGGATTTGACCATTGATCCTGATAAGTGAATATCCAATTCACTTATATTAGTATCATACGGGTTAAACTGCATAGCCCCATATTGTGATATACTGATACTGCCTTTTAATATTTCCTCTTCAAATAATTCAGCTAAAAAGGAATAATCACTTGTGTTTTTACTTAAGAAATGCAAATCTTCTGCAATTCTTAAAGAATCAGTAATTGGTAACGAATATCTGGACTTAGCATCCTTTGAAAAGGGGTCCAGCAACCCACTTCGTTTAAGGGACAGTTCTTTACTGAAAACATTTATTGCAATTCTTTCTGCTGGCGCGATGTAAGCATTGCCGAAAAACAGTTGCTTAATAATCAAATTACAATCATTATTGATTTTATCTATATCAAAAAGCGGAAGGAAATTATCAACCCTATATATAATTAAAGGGTTATTAATAACCTTTATTGAAATTGTGTTTGTTCCCGTTTGCTTATTTATTTCATAATTACCATCAAGTGATGAATAAGGTTTATGTTTAATAGTTAGCTTGTTTATTTCTTCATTTATATTCTCGTCGGTCATTCCCTGATCAATGGCTATTGAGGATTCAGGAAAAAAATATTGATTGGATGCAAATATATTTTCAAGATTATCGCGAACTGCGGTGGCCCTTTCTCTAAAATTATTTGTAACAAGGTGTGGCGATAAACTAAATTCATAATATGTATTTACGCCCAAAGTACTTGCGTGTTTGTGTTCTATCTCTATCGTGTTATTCAAATTATCTACGACGGTTTTATACAGCCCATACAACGTATAAGCCACGTAAGTTTTCCCCGAATTATTAGGCCCGCAAAAAATCAATAGACTTTTATCTAAATCGATTTCAGCCTGTTTAACGGTTCCGATATTCTTTAACTCAATTTTCATATCTCAATACTCAAATCTAATAGAAATTAGTCAAGTTTTAAAACCGCCATAAACGCACTCTGCGGTATCTCTACATTCCCAACCTGCCTCATGCGTTTTTTGCCTTTTTTCTGTTTATCCAGCAGCTTGCGCTTACGCGATATATCGCCGCCATAGCATTTTGCGGTAACATCTTTACGTAAAGCTTTTACCGTTTCGCGGGCTATAATTTTTGCGCCTATGGAGGCCTGTATAATAATTTCAAATTGCTGGCGCGGTAAAAGTTCTTTCAGCTTTTCGCAGATCTTTTTACCGAAATCATAAGAGTTCCCCCTGAAAATAAGTGAGGACAGCGCATCCACCGGCTCGGTATTCAGGCGGATATCCAAACGCACCAGGTCCGATTTCCGGTAGCCTATCTGGTGATAATCAAACGAGGCGTAGCCTTTGGATATGGTTTTCAGTTTATCATAAAAATCAAAAACTATCTCGCCCATCGGCATTTCAAACAGCAGTTCAACACGGTCGGAAGTAAGGTACGACTGGCCAATAATGGCCCCCCGCTTTTGGATACATAACGACATCACCGAGCCTACAAATTCCGATTTGGTGATAATGGTGGCTTTAATATAAGGCTCTTCCACAAAGTCTATCTTACTTGGATCAGGCAGGTCCGACGGGTTATTCACCGTTATCGGCTCACCTTTTGTAGTGTAAGCAATATATGATACGTTGGGGACGGTAGTGATCACCGTCATGTCAAACTCGCGTTCAAGGCGTTCCTGGATGATCTCCATGTGCAGCATCCCCAAAAAGCCGCATCGGAAACCAAAACCCAATGCCGCCGACGATTCCGGCTCAAAAACCAGCGCGGCATCATTGAGTTGCAGCTTGCCCATTGAGTCGCGCAATTCTTCGTAGTCTTCGGTGTCAACCGGGTAAATACCGGCAAATACCATTGGTTTTACTTCTTCAAAACCTTGTATCCCTGCTTCGCAGGGGCGGTCAATATGGGTTATTGTATCGCCAACCTTAACTTCGCGGGCTTCTTTTATGCCCGAAATGATATAGCCCACATCCCCGGTTTTAATAACATCCCTGGGCGATTGTTTTAATTTTAACGTGCCAACCTCATCAGCCGCGTATTGTTTTTCGGTAGCGAAGAATTTCACTTTATCGCCTTTGCGTATTTCGCCGTTTACTACTTTAAAATATGCTACAATACCCCTGAACGAGTTAAAAACCGAATCAAATATCAATGCCTGCAAGGGTGCTTTGGGGTCGCCAACAGGGTGGGGTATGCGTTCAACAATGGCGCGCAAAATGTCATGTACGCCCATGCCCGTTTTACCCGAGGCGGCAATTATCTCTTCACGCTTGCAGCCTATCAGTTCAACTATCTGGTCCTTCACTTCCTCTGGCATAGCGCCGGGCAG